>JASLKC010000053.1 GCA_030747785.1 Candidatus Poseidoniaceae archaeon
GGATAGAGGATAAATCATGTGGTCTGGAGGAAGACGTACCTTGTAACATCCATAAGGCCGGATTAGGAAATGATATGTGGAGCCTTGACAATGATTTGCGCTTTGATACACAATCGGGGCACATTCTCGCAATTGAATTACGCGATGGTACAAATCACTACAATCCAGAATTTGATGAGACCTTAATCGGTGCTGGTCAGGCCCTTCGATTCAGTGGTAGAGTTTTGTTTGCAGAGGATGAGTCTCCAGCGCCACCAGGCTCATTCAATATCGAACTTGGAGATTATGAAAATGAATGGATTACCACTAGCCGCGATGGTGGATTTTTCACTATTGATTTACTGGTTCCAGATGTTAGAAGCGGGCATCTTGATTTGCGAGCATCACTCACAGAACTGCCCGGTCTTTCTACAGATGAATCACCATTCAAGCCGCGACTCCGTCTTGCAGTTGATGGCGAGCAACCTACTATTCATGCCGTGACATTAGATGGAATCGAGCCGGGTGGTGAAATACCAATTTCGCGTGCTGGTGAACTTCAAGTAATGCTTGAAACAAGAGACGACAATGGATTCGACATTGACAATCCTGCCGTACTTCACTATCTTGTAAGAGCCGGTGAGGCTGAAATTAGCAGGGGGACTGCGCCTCTCCCAGATACAACACCATTCGAGGACCAATTCTTCTGGACCGGTAATATCGATTTGACCGATGGTGGTGCAACACAATTGCTACCATCTTACACAATTGATGTATGGGTTACTGGCTCAGATGCTTCAGGAAATCCATATGATAGCAATTCAAACCAACTGGAGGAACCACTTGCATCTTGGCCACTTGCGCTTACTGGGCCTGATGTTAGTCTCCGTGCAGCTGATACCACATGGACATGGTCGGATCCATCTCCACACCCTGGTGATTCTGTGCAATTGGTGATTCAAGCGCGCAATGCTGGCTCAACTGGCGAAATGACCTTCTTGTTACAAAAGAAGGTAGAGGGAGATTATTGGGCAGAAGCAAGTAGTAGAACCGTCGAGATGAGTAGTGGAAAAAATATCCAAATTTCACTACAGATAATCGCTGATGGGCTCGGTGGAGATACACTTGAGTATCGCCTACTTCTCTTGGATTCGGGTGTTGAAAAGGAGAGAATTTCCATCTCGCCACTCCTTGTAAAAGATGAAGTGGAACGAGACGGTGAAGCATTAGCAGGGCAAGTTACTGATTCTGCACTTGCTGTTGTAATGTATCTTATCGCCCTTGTTGCAATGTCATATGCGGTTTGGACAATGATTCAAATTAGAAGGATTCGTAGAGGCGATGAGGAAATCGAAGGTGATCAGACCGCTGAAGTGATTGAGAATATGCTGGATGGCAAAACTGTCCCAACCGTTCCGGGGGCACCTACTCTACCAACTGCTGTTCAGCACGGAGCACCTACACAGCTAGCACCTCCATTGCCGCCAACTGGTCTGCCAGAAGGATGGACAGAACAACAATGGCAACATTATGGCCACCAATATGTGGCTTCAATGGGTTCAAACGATTGATTCGGAGGCCACTCATTATGAGCGCCACTGATGCGATGGTCGTCCTGCAGGAAAGGATGGTAAATCTCGTCAATCAATTATCAATGCCAGTTATCGAAACTAGCTTAGTTATTGGGAGATGGACCAACAAGGCATCGCATCATCTATCGCAGGTGGCGCAAGAAAATGGCGAAACCCTACCATCGTTATTGTCCGAGCCTTGGCCTCTGGAAGTAGAAGTCATGGAATCTGATGTCGAATTTGATTTGGAAAAGGCTTTGTCGATTACAGATAGAGACCGCATGGACATTCTCGACACATTGATTCGGGTTTCAATCGATGAAACCAAAATGCCCCTTTCCGATGCATTATTGGTTCTCCGTTCGTGGGAGCGCCTTGTTAGGATGCAATTGAGTCAGGCGGTTGGACCGGGACAGTTGTTTAGTCCTACGGAGATACCAGAGGATTTCTGAGGTGGGAAAATGAGAGCGATTCTATTGTCTACATTATTGGTATTGGCTTCACTTAGTGGATGTTTTGGTGGAGATGAGATTTTTCCTGAGAACCCCGGAATCCCAGGGGGGCTTGCCCTTGCTTGCTTGCGTTCGAGCACATTCGATTCTCTAGTCATAGAGATCGATTATGAAGAGGGCTACGAGCCCGATACAAACGCTGTAAACACTCTCAAAAGTCGAGTTACTGAAGTCTGTGAAAAACCGGGTGGAGTAATAGTTGAGAAAACTCTTGTCGATTTCTCTCACGATGGACCTTGGACTTCAAATGACGTACGAACGATCTCTGATGAGTTCCGCCAAGGTGATGCAATGGAAGGGGATACACTGCACTGGCATTTCCTCTATCCTGCAGGTAAAAATCAGGATTCGAATGTCTTGGGTGTAGCAGTTGATGCTTCGACGGTAGCAATTTTCCTCGATGCTGTAGAAGATGCAGAGGGTTTCTTTGGAAGGCCTTCGGCCGAGGAAGTAGAAAAATCAGTTACAGTGCATGAAGCAGGGCACCTTCTTGGCTTGGTAAATTTAGTTTACATTTCTCCAATCGAGCACGAAGATTCTGAACATAGAGGTCATTCAAGTAGTTCAGGCTCAGTGATGTATTGGGCGATTGAATCACAAAATGTTGGTAATTTCATCACCGGAGATTTACCTGATGAATTCGATGATGATGATAAAGCAGATCTAGCCGGAATGGCAGATGGGTCCATCGAAGTCGATAGCCAATTATGGCCCTGAATTATCAGCGACAAGAATGCTGGAGTCCTTCCATGCATCGAAAATCGACCATACATAGAGTCCTATCCAAAGGATTAGTGTAAATGATAACGGTATCTGCAAGAAGAAGAAATCAAATGATTTTCGGTGCTTACGGTTGAAGTGCTGTCCGAGGAATAAGAATGGGATTATGGCTAGAGCCACAGCGATTAGAGGTCTTAGAGTGCCCCAAAATCCAACGCCAGCAGTCATTTCATGCCAGATTTGTTTACCGACATTTCCAACACCGGCTTCTTTGACTTCAGTGGTCAGACTCACGACCATGACATCCCCGTCATCTTCGCTCATCATCCACTGCTCTCACGCTAAGGCTTGTCAATGTGGCGACAAGAATGCTCATGGTTGGCCGGTGTTGAGGGGTGTCTATGGCGAAGCCAGTATTGGTTACGGGTTTCACACCATTTGGCTCGCATGATGCCAATATTTCACAGGAGGTGGCGGAATCACTTGCAGGGCAAGAGATTCGAGGCCATCCGATTGAAGTAGAAATTCTGAGTGTAGACGAAGCAGGTTCACAATTGGTCGCAGACCGAATCAATTCAGGAGATGAATTTGCTGCAATAATGCATATGGGATTAGCAGAAAATGCAGATTGGCCTAGAATTGAGACTGTTGGACGGGACATACTTGATTTTCGAATACCAGATAATTCTGGTCGACAAATCAAGGATTCAACAATCACTAGCAAAGGGGATTTATTTGCGACAATTAATCCTCTTGATTGGGACACTGAGAGGATGATTGATTCCCCGAGAATCAGTATTGATGCTGGAGAATTTCTTTGCAATGAAGTCTTGCATCGAACACTGAATACTTGTGAAGATACACCTTGCTTTTTCCTACATCTACCATTACGAGATAAGTTGACTGATCCTAAGGGGTTAGCACTTGAATGCATAGACCGTATGTTACGTCCACCGGCAATAGATGTCGGTGCAGGAGCAATAATGCGCGATGGCGCTTTCTTGGCAGCTCGAAGAGCACCAAGTGAGAAACACGCTGGATGGTGGGAATTTCCCGGCGGTAAGTTCGAGGAAGGAGAGGATGCATATTCCTGCTTACGCAGAGAAATCATGGAGGAATTGGAACTCGAAGTAGAAGTGGGCGAAAATATTGGAGTTTGGATATTTGACCACGGTGATGTAGTTGTCCGATTACATGTCCACGAATGCATCGTAATTTCCGGTGAAATGAAGTTGCATGTCCATGATGATTCACGCTGGTGCACCACACCAGATGAGGTTCCTTGGCTTGGGCCTGATTATGAGATTGCCACAGCAATCAGTGCCAGGTAATGGCCTCGCCATCTTTTTGCATTCTGTAATCATCACCGACTCGGCGCGGAATGGTATCTCGTCCAGTGTGCCAAGTTGCCGCCTCTATCCAATCGGCGAGGTCAGTACCTTCAATCTCAATGGTAATGACTCCACCAAGAGGTGATTTACCCGGTAAAGGGTAGGCGACTTTCCCTGCGAGAGCCGCTTGTCTTAAGATATGGAAAATTGTAGAATCATCTTGTAAATTATCACTCATTGCATCCAGACTAGTATCGAGAATACGTTGTGTATGAATTGCTGAAAGGAATTCATCGAGAGGAACGGCGGATGCTGCTAAAACGAGATTTCTGTCAACAGGGAATGACGGCTCTTCCGGTACTTCGCAACTAAAACCGGGAAAGAGTCTGCAAACCGCTTCCATGACTTTGTCAGGAGAATCTGCACCGGTGATGATTGTCGAGACAATTACAGACAGACCCT
The DNA here is from genome assembly GCA_030747785.1 of Candidatus Poseidoniaceae archaeon. Classification (GTDB taxonomy): domain Archaea; phylum Thermoplasmatota; class Poseidoniia; order Poseidoniales; family Poseidoniaceae; genus MGIIa-K1. The sequence continues at coordinate 4,576 of JASLKC010000053.1, forward strand.
CGTCTACACCCGAGAGTTTTAGCCTCTGCATATTACTATCCAGATGCCCATGGCTCATCAAGATATCAGGCCAACCTTCACATCCCGTATAGATTGCCACAGGCCATGGGATACCGGGTATGCGCAGTTGTACCAACCCTGAACGAACGCTCCCATATCGCGCGGTGTATCGATTCGTTGTTGGCCCAAACAACTCCTATTGACATCTTGGTACTCGATGGTGGTTCAACAGATTCTACCCTTGAGATTCTTGCAGGATATGGGGATTCAATTACTGTAATAGATAATCCTGGCAAACGGGTAAGCCAAGCACGCAACCTCGCATTGGAACATATCGGCAAGGATATCACGCATTGCTTGGAAATAATCGGCCACTCTTGGATTGATGCAGATCATGTGGAGAAGAGGCTAGCAGACCTAGCTGCTCTCGAAGAAGAATTGGGCAAAGAAGTCGGTGCCATTGGCTGCCGTACCGAAGCGGGTTCACACGAAGGCATGGTTTCGCGTTGGGTAGAAGGGGCACTAGCCTCGCCAATCGGTTCCGGCGGGGGCCAATTCAATCGGTTTAAGGGACGAAGCCGTACTAAAGTACCCGCTTTTTGTCTTCACAATGTTAGAGCACTCAAAGAGGTTGAGGGGTGGGATGAACGCTTCATTACCAGCCAGGATTCTGACCTCTCGATGCGAATGATTGCTGCGGGTTGGCAATTGTGGCGAAGTGATGTATCTGCAGTTTACATGCATAAGCGTTCGACACTTTCCAATTGGTGGCGAATGAGCCACCGTTATGGATTTTGGCGAACTAAGGTAATTTTACGCCACCCCCTACGTGCTGACCCACGTGAGTTTCTTCCAATTATTGGACTAATCATGATTCCCTTATTGCCGGTTTGGTGGTGGGCTCCTGCAGTATATTTGGCCACGCTATTACTGGTTGGAATTGCTTCGATGAGGGGGATATCAAGCATTGTCGGTATCCCATTGTGTTTGATTATTCTACATACTGCCTTCACCATAGGTCTCTTCGACGGACTGGTACGCACTGGAAGGCCACCTAAAGACCGGTCATGAAATGTCAACAATTATCCCTTGAACCTCGCGCACAGGTTCATGGATGTCCCCCGTGGCCTGACTTCTTGGGTACTTCTGGGATTACCAATAGTGATTCTAAACACCTTGAGAGTAATCATTACTCCATTGGGTGGGATGATGTCAGTTTCACCTACGCTTGATGTAACTCTTCATATCGTTGCACTTGCAATAGGAATTATCATGTTCCGAAAGACTCGAATCGTACGAGATCACGAATGGGTTCGCTCCAAAGCAGTGAAATCAGTTGGTGAGCACTTCAAGGCAGAGGAAAAGGGTGTCTGGGAGAAGGATGTACATATGGAAACTGGACTTTCTATTGATGCTGAAGTCAACATGAAAGGACAAGTTAGCATGCTTACTGGTTCAGGTGTGAATCAAGACGTTGAGATTTCTGAGGAAGTCGAAGTTGAGATGCTAATAGATTCCGAACATGTAATGCGTGCACAAAGAAGGGTAACCGGGGATGAGCAATTCGATGACGGGGCCGTTCGCTCAACTCTAGGTGCAACTCGCAAAACTTCCCCAATGGATGCATTAATCGATTGGATTTCCGGTTTATGGGGGCATGACCGTGCTGCTGAAAGAGAAGCCAAGAGGGCTGCCTCACTCGAACAGAGGAGCCGTGAAACCCCTGTTACAGCACAACGACCAATCGCTCCAATTCAACCTATTGAGACCGACCGTAAGAAAACGGAAATGGTGCTCACCACGATGACAGATGGAGGAAACCTCGACATCGATGTTGAAGTTGCACCTGAAGTAGAGGAAAAACAAACCCTCTCACTGGAGGAAATGGCGTATGGCGTCCAATCTGTGGCGGCATATTCTCCTGAGCCATCCTCTTCCTCATTTTCGCCACGTCCAACATGTCGAGCATGTTCTGCCCCGAATGAAGTTGGAGAGCGCTTCTGTAGCAATTGTGGTAGCAATCTTTGAGCGCATGGTTCAAAGAGGCCCTGCTACCCGAACGGAATAAGGCAGTGGTCGAAATGTCAGAAAAGCGCGACTACTACGAAGTTCTTGGAGTCACCAAGAGCGCAGATGATTCCGAGTTGAAAAAGGCCTTCAGGTCAATGGCTCGAAAGTTCCACCCTGACAAGAATGATTCACCAGATGCAGAGTCCAAATTCAAGGAAATACAGGAAGCTTATGCAGTATTATCCGATTCTCAAAAGCGTGCAAATTATGACCGCTTTGGACATAATAGTCCGGGCGGAAGTCCATTTGGCGCTGGAGGTTTCCAAGGATTCAATATCAATCTGGATGACATCCTTGGAGGCGATTTCTTTTCCAATATATTTGGGGGAGGCTCAAGGCGTTCCACAAAACGTCAAGGCAACGATATTCTCGTTCGTCATTCGGTAAGCCTAAAATCAGTATTAGATGGAACCGAGGAGGAAATTACTCTTGATCTTCCACACCACTGTAGCGACTGTAATGGCACAGGTGCCAAAGACGGAAAAGTTAGTGATTGTACAGAATGCGATGGCCAAGGCAGGGTACGTATTAGGCAGCAAGTTGGTCCATTTGTCCAAGATGCAGTTCGAGATTGCCCCCAATGTCAAGGTAGTGGCATGTCATCGGCAGCACGATGCAAAAAGTGTGCTGGAGACGGTCTTGACACTTCTGAGGAAACTTTGCGATTTAATGTCCCGAAGGGAGCAAGTGATGGTACTCGTTTGCGTATGAGAAGCAAGGGTCAGCCAGGGCCTTTTGGAAAAGGAACTTCAGGCGACCTATTTATTGAATTACGAATCGAAGAGCACGCTTGGTTTGAGCGTAATGGAATGGATTTAATCATGAGTATTCCAATTGGTTTTAGTGACCTTGCTTTGGGCACCTCAATCACAATTTCTCACTTTGATGGCAAGGACTTGACTATCAAAATCCCTGCAGGAAGTAATTCGGGAGATACTACGATAATTAGTGGCAGAGGACTTCCTAGTAAGCGTGGCTTTGGCCGAGGCGATGTAGTAGTATTGCTCAAATTGTATATGCCAAAGAAATTCGATAAAGCTACCAAGAAATCTCTCAAAGAACTTAGAGACTCGCTTGATGGTGGCGACGATATTATCGATCGTATCATCGATGATGCTGAAGATAGACGTTCTTGATCACTCTTCTTCAGAGTGTTCAGAGCGTGTAATAATTTGTGTTGGCTTAGCAGCCATAGGCTTACCATCAACAAGCCCTGAAAGGTGAATGTCCAGTGCATTTCCACCACCGGACAACTCTACTTTGATGAAGAAACGAGTGCCTTTTGATAATGTGTCGACAAATACTTCATGTCCCCGATAAAGTAAGCGTGGCTCAACCTTACTAACTTCCCAGTGTTCACCTTCTGGGGCTTCAAATCTTATTGCTGCAACTTCCCATTCCTCCTGCTGAGGGTTGAGGCCAATCAATAGAGGCCAAGCGCCATTGGTAGCCATTCTATCATCCATGACCCATACTGCGATGTCTATTCCTGAAGTATGATGCCGAAGAGTTGGTTTTCCCCATGCCGTTAGTGCTTCTTCCCATTCAAGACTAGCAACTGCACGTAGAGCGCGAGCCAAGTCTTTCTCAACAGGCTGCCCGCCTTCAAGGCGTTGGCGTAACCACTCTAGCCTATTCTTTGCTGTGGCCATCTCTGCGGCAAGGATTCGCTCGCTTCTCAAATGAACTAGAATCCATATTAGCGGGAGGAGGAATGAGAAACCAAGAGACCAACGCAACATTACTGCTGCACTTTTTACTTCATCACTCGCGGGGAACCATGGCTCTTCGCCCTCATCGATTACAATGGTGTCAACCCGAATATTCCAGTGCAGTATTTCGGATTCATTACTTGCTGCAGCAGAGCCATTTACATGCTCGATGATGATGAAGTGTGTACCTCTCCCAACAGTGAGCGACGTCTCTATATTATCCATTGAAAACGAAGCTTCATTTTCATCGAGTATTTCCCAAGTTTTTTGGTCGATGTCGAGAATTTTTACTTTCATATCCCTTACATCTCCCTCAAGTGTGAGGTCGATTAAATGGATCGACTCGTTCCAACCAGTCGTCTCTACACGTAGAACATCAATCCAATCGCCATTCGGCAAAGTTAACTCGCCTTGTACAACCTCTCCATCCATTTCAATCAGAGGCCACGAGGAATTGTCTGAAGTAAGTCCCATTGGTATCAGTGCAGGTGATTCTCGGCCCGAATTGGCATCTGCATGACTATTTCTTTGGAGGCGACTGGTCCAATAACAATCACAATCAACGGTTATCTCAATGAGTTCAACATCAGTTTGCGAGAACACCATATCCCCTGCATGGTGAGTGCTTGATTCTCCCCACGAACCACCTTGTAGCATTCTAATACTTGCATCTAAACTATTGTTTACATCAGATATTTCGGTGAGTGCTACAATCTCTAGTGACTGTGTTGAACTGAAGGGTGTACGTATAGGAACACGGCCAATTCCGTTTAGGAATGTGGGATAGTCAACGATTCGTGGAGAGGCGACATCGATACGATGAACAGTCATTGACCAAAGAGTATCAGGAGATTGGCTGGTAACTGTAGCCATAATACGTCCTTCTTCAGAAATGGGAATAAATAGCGGTTCCATACCATCAATCGATGTATTAGATGCAGATGTGATTTCACCAATTACAATTTCACTATCATTTGTTTGGAAATGAAGTTGGACATCGAGGTCTGAAGATGAACCCATCAAATTGATACGAAACATTTCACCGGATTCTACTGGGACCGCAAAGACATCGGCGCTATCATTCGTCATGTCACCAGTCATTATTGTTGCATCACAATTTCCAATGAAGAAGTAATCTTGCGGGCATAATTGTACATTTGTCGATGCAAATACTTCTCCGGGTGCGGGTCGAAGATTTGGCAAATCTTCCATTGTAGGGAGCACGCCTTGGCAATATACTCCATGTCCTGCGGATACAGTAGCATTACCAGCACTTATTCCAACCTCAAAGGAGGTGCCATTTGCAAGTTCAACTCCATTATTGCTAATGTTGGCTTCACCGGTGCAGTCGAGCCAAGCGCGACCATCTACGACAGCATAGGTGAATGAGTACGCACTAGCCCCTTGTGCGATAAACATCACAACCAAAATGCCGACTAATGCCCTGCGCATGTCAGACTCTCGTGCACTTCTCCTCCTTCAAATCATTCAAGACAGGCGCACACACGGGCATGATACATGCAGGCGCTAGGACGTTCCGTAATAGCACGTCAAAGGATGGCGCGCCTATGGGGCCTAGGTGATCGCAGCGAACCATCTTCCTTCACTCCAGGATTAGTATTGATGGATGGTGATGATGCTCCGGTTTCTATTGCTCCGTTCACTACTTCGAAGGATGAAGGGATTCCTGCAATAATCAAACTCGAAGCCAGAGCAGCTTTTGCTCCATGGGAAGGCTCAGAATTATCTCCAATGCTCAGCGCTTCTATCGGGCATGTACTTCCGCCCTCTTTAGATGAGGCTGATGCAGGAGAATCTGCTGACAAGGGACTACTATTGCCTGTTTCTTGGCAGGCTATGTGTCATGATCAAGAACTCGCTGAAACTGAGATTCAGCCTCATGTAGTAGTATTGACAGATGCTCTTCAATTAGCAGGTCGTCCAGGACGTCTTGTTGAAGCAATCGATGTAATCAAGCGTAGATTTCCTGGTGCTCTATTGTGGTGCCCAGGGATTGGTGGGCCGGATAATTGTGCAGTATATTCATGGTTTGGAGTCGACCTATTCGACACTACACGCTCTCAACAAGCCGAGGCATTTGGAGCTGTATTATCTGGCGAAGGTCCACGGTTGAATGAACCTACAGTCGAAGATGATGTAGACCATTGGTCTCTAGCAATTGCCGAGGTGCGCAGAGCGATTAGGGATGGTAATCTCCGGGAATTAGCAATGAAAAAATCGCTCTCTAGCCCGCGTTTAGTTGAGCATATGAGGCGACATGACCAATTAATGTCACAAAAGAATGGCTTTCTCAATCAAATCGTGTCTGAAGGTACAACCTTGAGGATTCACTCTAGCGATTCCCACGATGACCCAATCATCACCGATTGGGTTCGATTCATGACAGAGTCTTACTCCCGGCCGGAAGGAGTAGATGATGTGCTGATACTATTGCCGTGCTCAGCAAGAAAACCATATTCATTTTCGCGTTCACATAGATCATTTAGACGAGCGCTTGGACACAATGCTGCCCATGAAGTGATGGTAACTTCACCTCTTGGGCTTGTGCCAAGAGACTTGGAAGAATGTTGGCCTGCTGGACATTATGATATTCCCGTAACCGGTAATTGGGGCGATGATGAACTGAAGCGTGTTCGGACAATGCTTGATGCACTTGTGAGCAATAACGGCTATCGGGTAATTATCAACCACAGTGGTATGGAATATCAAAACACCTCATGTGAAATTATTGAGACCAGACAAGGCGATTCAGCAACATATCATGATTCATTGAATAGATTAGGAGAAGCAGTACTCAACCATGTGCGCATCAAGAGGCGTCGTGGCGAAGAAGTCAATATCGCTAATTTCCGTTCTGTAGCTAGATTTCATAACCTCAACGACAATTGGCTTGAAGGAGTCAATATAGGGGGACGCTTCCCCAGATGGAAGATAAATCTCAATGGCGAACAAATCGCAATGTGGGCGCCTGACAGAGGCGGATTTTCATTAGCAAAGGCTTCGATACCGCTCCTCGATAAGCATGATTCCTTGCCTCGGGTCCACCTCAAGTCGGATATCAAGTGGAAGGGAGACCTCAACTTGTCCATTCTAAAATCATGGCCTGAAACCATACGAGCCGGTCAGGATTTATTGGTGATGCAAGACGACGCAGTTGTTGGAATCGGACGTGCAACAGCTCCTGCTTGGGAGTGGTCTGCAACACCGGGTAGGCTTGGAAAGATGCATCAAAGGCTGTGATTCCCCGTAGGGGAGATGGCCGCAGCGGTTAAGAATGGGTTACAGGTCGGCGAAATGCTCGGAGGTATCTCACATGGCACGAATGTACGCTGGCAGCAAGGGTAAGTCTGGTTCCACAAAGCCACACACAGGTGTAGCACCAGAGTGGTCCAACACAGATGTATCCGCTATCAATTCCCTAATCATCGAACTCGGTAAATCAGGGCACACCAGCGCACAGATTGGTACTATCCTTCGTGACCAACACGCAGTTCCCGATGTCCGAACCGTTCTGGGCAAGAGAGTTTCCGCAATCCTCTTGGAGAACGAAATTGGTGGTTCTTACCCTGAAGACATGATGAATCTCATGCGCAAGGCAGTTACCATCATTGAGCACCTTGGAACCAATCGTAAGGATTTGCATAACAAGCGTGCCCTTGAATTGATTGAAGCAAAAATTCGCAGACTCGCAAAGTACTACATCTCCGAGGGTCGTTTAGACTCCGAATGGAAGTACAAGCGTGACCAACTCCGCCTGATGGTAGAGTGATGGTTCCGCACAACTTGATGAACTACCGGCCGCGAGTGGTCGGATGGTGAGTGGATGCACGACCTGCTTCAGACATCCTTATTTCTGGACCTCAAAGAAGGTCTGCTCGCCATTGTCAATCGTATCAAAGAGGCAGAAATCATCCAAATCGTTTCTCCAGCCGATATGGAAGGCGTACTCGCCCTTTCCCAATTAGAAGCCGCATTATTGGATGTATCAATTCCTTATCGCCGACGCTTACAACCACCGCGAAGGCATGTGCCAAGAGATGAGGTTCCACCATTGCCTGAAGGAGATGGATTGACAATCCATCTCGATCCATTCGAGGAGGCACAAAATTCCATGCTGATGGAAGATGGTGTCATCCATATACATCCTCTTCAGGTTGAAGTGGAATCTGAATCTTCAACACGCTCACACCATGGAGCAGTGGATTGTGTAGCGATTTGTGGGACAATTGCAGCGATAATTGCCCCAGATGGTGCACGTGTAAGGAAGCAACGAGCAATGGTATTAGCAGGTACTTGGCTCTCAAATAGAATGGAATCAAATTACGACCCAGTAATGTTGCTATTACGTGATCATTTAGATTCTGAAGGTTCGATTGATGTCCGGACTTTACCGGAGGTCCCTTCACCAGCACCAAACATGATTCCTGGCCTTTCAGCTGGTATGCTGAAGCGGTTGCGCCGAAGTTGGCCAGGTATGGACTTTGAAGAGAGGTCAGGCGCAATTAGTGAATTGGTCTTGCCTTGCCTAAAGGAAGAGGGATTGTCTACAATGCGTGTCGAGGAGTTAATCTGGCACCGAGCAATTGTTCCTGGGCATGATGTTGACATTGCTAGTCAATTGCATGTTGCACTTGAAGGATGGCCTGAAGATTCTGATGCATCTAGAGTTCATGCCAGTGTGATTGCTGATAACCTAATCAAACAAGGTCATCTTTAATCCACAATTTTGAGGACTCTTCCACATCCTCCGCATGGCATTCTAAATGGGCGAGTATCAGTAGTTACCGGATTTACAGTACTGCAGGCAGGGCAATCAATCATTGGGAAGGTAGGCAGATTTTCTCCAGGAACTTTGCGCCGTTTTGGACTGGCGAAAGCGGTAATTATCCACATTATCACCGTACTACAGGCAATCGCCCCTACAGTGAATGGCGGGTAAGAGTACCATAGGGTTATCAAAACAAATGGCACAAGTACCAATTCTATCCACAACGCATTTCGACGCTTATCCTTTGTAATGGTGAGTGCAAACCAGAAACCACTACCAAGGAGAATTAGAGTAAGTAGATTCAGTGATAGCGGTGCGTTGAGAATATTTGTTGAAGGCAATGCCGTCAGACTAAATGTTGTAGAGGGGTCAATTCCCCTCTGACTAATTTCAATTGATTCCCCGCTTAGTCCCCTTCGGTGCTTAAGAGATGATTCGAAACTGTCATCATCCGTTCTCAGTTCTGCACCTGTGAGGCTGGACATCAAATCGGTATCAATCTGAATCATGAGATCAAAACTCGACCAGATAGGAGTCGCCTGTGGTATCAGGAAATGCCGCAAGAGAGTATTGACGCTATCTTTTTCGGCAATTTCCTTTGTTTTTATTGTGAGAGTTAGTGGGTGTGGAGTGACTTTGTATTCTTTATGTAAATCAATTTCGAAAGAGAGTTCGATTAAATCAGTAACATCATTGCCAAGCAATTCTTCCAATTCAATGGCCATTCCATCATTCATGTAAGTCATTGCTAGGTTGACCATTTGATGTTCAAATTCGTTAATTTCTACTTCATCGACGACTCGATTTCGGCGCAGGTCATCATCGACAGCCCCGGCGCGGAATATTCTCAGGGGTTGAGATAATGCAGGGTCCTCATTGCCGATGTTATCAAAGCCCCAACGCATCCAATATGCAATTTCCCCATCAATACTGAGGGTAGTCACCCTATCGATAACCATCTTATCTTTTTCTTCATACACATCCATCGTAATTTGGACTGCAAGAGGAGAGCCACCACCATCCGATCTCAGTGGTTCTTCATCAGGATAGAATACACCGCCTCCTCCAGAACCATCATCTTGTGGATAAATTGTGAATTCCGCTGTTCCCGACATTGTTGGTGTTCCTGATTGAATTTGAATCGATGCTTCAATCGTGATATTTTGTTCTCCACCAGTTGCTGCAGTCCAAGTCCATGTGAGACGAACATATTCGCCACTCCTTGTCTGAATTGGATCGCCATTCAATGCAGCATTATTAATTCGCATTTCGAGGCTGTTTGCATATGCTCCAACCGATGTCCCCCATGGTGATGCAATCACCAGAGAGATATGGGTGTCTAATCCCTCAACCACTGGTTCCTCAATAGTCAAATCAACAAGCGGTATATTGGCATTGATACTACTGTCATCATCGGCTGTTCCCCATCTGAAGAACAATCCAGCATCGCCGCTAGGTACGCTGAATACGACTGTTTGAGCCTTCAGTGTAACAGTAATACTGCTTGAGCCTGAAATAGAACCTGAATCTACGGGTATGGATATTGAAAGAACACTAGACCCTGCTGGAAGAAATGAGTTACTTGCATCGGTAGTGCCAGTATGAGTTTCTCCACCAATCATGACTTCGACCGAGGCGTTGATTTGGGCTCCACCGGCATTTTTGACTTCATATTGAATGTCAAATTCCCAAGTTGATGAGGGAAATTCCCCTGGCCACGCTGGAGAAATACTCCATTCTGCAAGCATTTGTTCCTGAGCAACAGCGTCGGTAATTGCAACTTCTTCTGCCTCAGAACCTAACTCAGCATCAAATGGCGTCATCATCCCTGCATTTGCTGGTCCAAGTAGATGGAGTTCTATCGCATTTGAATCACAGCAAACAGTTTGCGATTCTGCACTTACAGTGTCCATCGGTAAAGAGGATAACAGCAAGATAAGGCAGAGTATGATTGGCTGTATGAGGCGCATATACTTACTCACCTGAAGAACTGTGTCGCTAATGCCCTATTCAACACTGTGGGCACATTAGTCCCAAAAATGCTCAAAGAGCCTTCTCTAGCAATGTGCCGAGTTCCTTCTCAAATAATCCGACAAGGGCTTCTCCGACCTCACCCTGGAGGTCATCTGGTAACATCCTCAGGCCAAGTCTTGCTGCGGCTCGACTTGCTTTCAATTCAGCATAAACGGAGCGAGCCTTTGCTTGGAAATAGTATGATACCGCTTCCTTGATTTCAGCCTTGAGTTCTTCATCGGCATCGACCTTTGCACGAATATGGTTCTTTAGTTCATCCTTGACTAAATCTCTGAAGGCTTCTAGGACTAAATCTTCAGTTGCCATCAGGTCTTTGACCTGAGCACCGAGGTTTCCAGTGAGAAGACGTTCAATCGCCATAATTTCCGGTTGCGGTCACCACTCTTGAACCCATCTGTGGCGAGGATTCATCAACCAGAGCGGTCAGTCACAGTCATGGAGTTCTCTTCGATTGGTGCTGAAGATTCAATCGAAGAGGCTCGTTCACGTTTGGAATCGTGCGATGCTCTTGTCGTATGGGGTGCAGAAATAATGATTGGAATAATGACAAAGGAACATCTTGAACGAAAGGGTTCTTGCGGGCAAGTTTGCGAACTTGATATCTTGATAGATCCTGACCCAGCAAAGGCAGCAGCATGGCGTCCAGCATACATTATCATCACCGAAGACGGCGAACCGGTAATTCTCAGTCGTGGACCATGAGAAGGCCCTCTTCTTCGATTATGGCATAGCCAATTCTCTCGAGTTGGACTATTGTGCCAACCGGGAGCTGGTGAGTTTCTAGAATTCCTTCTTCCAACTTGAGGTTCTGACCTTCTGCAGTGCGAAGGGTGGCTGGTGAGCCACCTGCGACCCAGTGAATAATCGGACGCTTGTCAGAGCGCTCGATGCTTTCGACATTTCCATCTGCATCAACATCACATAGGTCCTTGAGTCTAACCGGCTTTCCTGAATCCTGCGATTCAACCCAGACACCCTCTTCGAAGGAAAATGAGCGCACCCCAAGATCCTCAGAAGGATGTGATGCAATATTTCCACTTCTTTCGACATCGCCAGTAATCACGAGTGGAACTGCATTACGAATGAAGGCAAGCCTTGGAGCAGTTGATTCAATCGATTTTGTATTGTGCGAATAAAGTGTGGATAATGGGACTGCAATATCTTTCTGAGTCAGACCTAGTTCAATCCAGAATGATCTCAATGCTTCTGACTTAATTCCACGCCGTGAAAGTGCTGAAAGTGTGGGTAAGCGCGGGTCATTCCAATCGTCAAATAAGCCCTCAGCGATGTCCTTTTTCATTTGAGAAGTCGAGAATCCTCCGAACTCATGTACTTTGACTCTGCCCCAGTAAATGGTCTCAGGATATTCCCATCCGAAGTGTGAATAAAGAAGGGTTTGTTTCCTAGTAGAATCCATCAAATCCTTGCCGCGAATAATGTGGGTAACACCTTGGAGGTGGTCTTCAACTGCTGATTGGAAGTCAAGCAATGGCCACACTCTCCACTTATTGCCCACTCGCGGATGAGCATTTGTCTGAATGCGAGCAGCAGGCCAATCACGAAGAGCAGGATTTTTCAGCGTCATATCGGTTTTGACACGAAGTACAGCATCCCCCGGTTGGTATCCCTCAGGGTCATTCATTCTCTTCCAACCATCGAGATTATCTTCTACTGAATTAGCCCGACATGGGCACTCAGTCATCCCAACTCTGTGTTCCTTGAAATCTTCTGCAGGGCAGGTGCAAACATAGCCAAAACCACCGGCAAGCATCTTTCTTGCATGTTCGTGGTACAAATCCATTCTTTCAGATGCGATTACTATTCGATGAGCTGGATAGCCACACAACCACTCTTGCTCACGTGGTATGCTTTCGTATGCTTCAAGCATTGGGGGTTTGACTGTAGTATCGGTATCATCGAAGCGAAGAATAAGTACGCCATCGTGATCATTTGCATATTGTGCATTGATGACTAATCCGCGTGAGTGGCCAAATGAAAGTGGGCCATTTGGATTTGGAGCGAATCGTAATACCGGTTTCTCTCCATTGAGGTTTGGCAATTCAGGCAACCCCACTCTGCGGGTTTGAATTTTCTTCTCGAGCAGATGAGGGGCCTCAGATTCGAGAATGGTTTCAATTGCCTCAAGTCCTTCAGTAGTCGCCATTGCATTTGCAGCAGTTACCGCTTGTGCGACTAGGGGTGCGAGATCTTTGCCGTGAGGCCTTAGGTCTGCCCTACTCCCCATTATGCGAGAAATAACCGAGCCAGCCTGTCCTTCTCCAGAATACTGCAGGCTATTTTGCAGGGCGAGGTGGCGAATAAGGTCTGTAACCTCATCGTCTGGAGTCCACTCCATGGATAGGGCGTAACGCCTCTGGTTATTCAAAACAAGGTTTGTTGAGACTCTGAAGGCCTCGGTGGAGGCCTCCCTCCCCACGCGTCGGATGTCGTTTTCCAACTCCACCGCAAACAATCGTGAGGCGTATCACCTTTGACCAGAATTTTTACCGCTGCCTTAGTTTTGGGATCGGAAGGATAACCGCTTCCTATGTCGAAGCCGATTTCTTTGGCCAACTCATCAATCTCTCTATCCCTAGTCACCTTTGCAATAATACTGGCAGCACCGACTTCAAGGTGATTAGAATCTGCACCATGTTCAGCCATGCAAATCCTTCCGGATTTTTGTGTCACATTGCGTGCAAATCTTTCTGCATTAACGTCACATGCATCGAGCATTGTTTCACCAGGCGGCATTATCGCTAATGCCTCGGCAAATAATTCCACTTCAAGGTCGTTTAGATTATGGTGGCAATCAATTCTTTCAGGCGGGCAGATAATGATGCTATGAGGCATTTTCACAAGGGTCGCATAGATTTCTTCACGGCGTTTCTTACTCAAATCCTTTGAATCCCGGACGCCTAATTCAGCGAGTTCACTGAGGTTTTTTGTTGCGAATGCACATACTACTAGGGGTCCGATTACCGGCCCCCTCCCCGCTTCATCAACTCCTATGTGCATCTACATACCTCATAGGTCTAAATCATCGAGATCGAGCATGGATGGGACTTCTTCAGTTTCTTTCGCCACAGGATTAGTGCGCGAAATTTCGGGTTCTAAGTCATCAGGTAGTGCAACATTGGCTTGATGAGGGGCGCTAACTCGGCCCGATGCTACATCGAAAGCGAGTTCATCCATCTTATCCTTGAGAATAATTTCATCGTGGTGGTCAATCACCGTACTTGCCGCTCCTACTAATTCCGGCTCAACAGGGTCGGTTTGCATTTGTGTTGGACCACTGGTAGCATGGAACATACCAGTGAAAACTTCTGCAGGTATTTTGGGTGATTCGGCAATTTCTGGTTCGCCCTGTCGCTTACCATGGAATTCTGCCATCCAATCTTCAGGCTCTTGATTATCAAGTTCTGGTGGCGCATTACGTGCTGCTTCAGCCTTCCGTTCACGTCTATCCTTCACGCTCTTGTTAATCATCATCCCACCGAGCAAAGTTGCCATGATAATCCATTTCCAGGCCCATATGATGTAAACAATCGCCGAAGCAATTCCTCCAACATCTACTAGTGGTTCATCAGTGGCATCTCCTATTTTGCCATCGAATGTTGAATTTGTAGTATAAACGAAGGGGTTTTCTTCAGCAAGACGACTATGTGCCGTAATATTGAGGAATAGGTTTCCTCCCTCATTTTGGTCTGTGGGTAAAACTGCATATGCACGGAATGTGAAATTTGCACCCTTTTCAATATCTATCATTTCAAATGAACGAATAGCACCAGCCTCACTTTCAGTCCATGCTCCTTCTGGAGGCACAAAACTCATCTCGGTGAAATATGATGAAGTCATTCGTACAATCAAACCATCCCTAATATTGCCCTCATTTCTCAATGTCATTACCACATTGAGTCGGCCACTTGAATCGACTTCGGAACTAGAGTTCTCCCATATCCAGTCAACATGAGGCGCCGTTATTGTTTCGAAATTGATAATGTCTATTATGACTCCATCTCCACGAATTAAGCGTATTGTAAGACTCCCGTCGGCCAATCCCTCTGCACCTTCAAGCGTAGAAAGATTCAGTTCGATATCATCTTGATATCCGTCCTTTTGAATACTCCATGGGCCAACGTCGATGGTTGCATTTATTCCTTCTATGTCAAAGAGTTCCAAACTATAGGAATCCCAATAATTCCCAGTATTATTTATCTGAAGTGGAATGACACAATTGGAATTAACTTGCACTGATGTGCATTGATCCTCAGTCATGACTAATTCACCACCTCTTTCCCAATTGATGAATGAGCCAATGCTTGCAACTCTTGTTCTTTCCGAAATACTAACTGGGGCTGCGAGGAAATCAAGTCGTAACTCACCAGAATTAGCATTGGGCGCACTAAATCCAATTTCAATCGTTCTACTTTCATTTGGGTCAAGAGAATCCCCTTGTAAATTATCGAATACAGCTATTGTCCATCCTTCGGACTCGATGCGGTCACTTTCTTCAGAGCCTATACGTAAGCGTGCATCGAGGAAAGTAGCGGTATTGCCATTATTTCGAACGGTTACATCAAGTCTTCCTGTGCCACCAGGATTTAGCGATAGGTCGCTTTGAACAGCGTCGATAGTGAGGTTGAACCATGTTTGCATGTCCAAAGAAAAAGTCCAATTCGCAACTCTTCTATCCAATCCGGATTCTGCTTCAAGAGTGAATGACGGCCCAGTTCCTGCAAGAGGAGCGCCATCGACAATAGGTGGGACCTCAATCCAGAAGCTAACAAATTCATTCTCGCCATCGAGAAGGTTGAGATGTACCTCTCCGTCATCGTTCATATCATCGGAGAAACCAAAATCCCAAGATGAAGCGGTATTCATTCTGACTTTAACAAAGTCATCAACTCCTGCAGCATTTGAAACATTCATGGCTAAAGTGGTACGCACTCCTTGCTGAACATAGAATGATGAGCCATCATTGGCTCCAAAACTTAGCATCGACCATCGCGAAACTAGAACTACAACAGTGAAGTTCTGACTCCAGTTTGGAATTTCAACGCATGAGACTGTGAAATTGAAATTTTGCGTGCCATATGGTGCAACATCATCTACTGTGATGTTGATATCTATACCGCCTTGTCTCCCAGATGCAACTCTGTATGCTTCGATTGGTAGGCCGCTAATATTCAAATCCTCATCTGCAGAATCAAGATTTGCCTCAAGGTGCCTTTCGAATCCAACGATATTATGCCAACCGATACGGAATTGTACCGTTTCACCTGGGTGAGCGACTATATCGCTATCTACATAGAGATTGAATGGAGTCTCTTCTGCCGCAACCGGTACTTGCGGTAATAGAAAGATGACCAAAAGGGTCACAGTGAACCGGCGCATGATGTCTCGATGGAGGCAAGCACTTCAAGTCGTTGGGGGAAATGTGTCGATGGTTTGATGATGTGTGGCATAATACAGGTAATATGCCCATTTGGCCGTTCAAGCGTAAAGCCCCTAAGTTGGTTGAGGACTCACCAACTCCTATTGCGTATTCCATTGGAGAAGAAAATACTGCAGAAGAATTGAGCGACACATCGCATAAAGAGGATGCAGATTACAAGGCAGCAATGGCTCTATTTGGCGGTTCTAAGGAAGTGGAGAGTAAAGATGCTGAAGGGGAATGGATCAATCATACAGATGGATATTGGTACCTCAAGAATCCAGATGGTAGTTTTGAGCCAATTCCGCATTTAGAGGACGCAGAAGGTAACAAAGTACCATTTACAGGTTGATTTTCCATATTTTCCAGAATTTTTTTTCATTTTACCTAGATGATTTACCCTCAAATACGGCCACGTAGGCCGTTTACATTAAGTGAGTTCAGACACACCGGCATTTCCGCATACCTTCTGGAATCGCGCTATTAGGTACTTTATCAGGGGATGCTATTATAAGTAGAGGAATTGAAATAGCAAATGCTCTCAACAGAGGGGGATAAGAAAGATGGAAATAAATTGGAAAGATAATATGAACGAAATTGGTGGGGCATTTATGGTCTCATGGGTGATATTTGGCGGTCTATTAAGCGTCGGAATGAGCCTAACAATGACTGGTGGAATCGGCATGGGCGTTGCTCTTGCTGTTGCATGGATGGCCTTTACAGGCGCACATCTACTACCTGCAGTTACCTGGTGCCATATGTTAACTGGCGATATGTCGGATGCTGAAGGAAACTGGATGGCAAATGGAATGCGCTTGGTATCCCAAGTAATTGGGGCAAGTCTAGCGATCATCCTAATGACCGAAGCAGGAGAGATTGACACTTCCTGGGCGGCAACAGACATGTGGATTGCAGACATTGCAGATCACATATGGATGGTACTAGGTACAATTGCAGCTGGTGCTATTTGGTGGCAGATTCACACACGCTGTGATTCTGCTTGGGCAAGTGCCTTCGGTCTAATGGCTCTTGCAGGCGCAATGACAATAACCGGTGCAAATGAGATGGGAGCATCCATCACTAGTGGTGGCGACGGCATTGCTGACACACTAGTCAACTGGCTTTGCGACGGCATCTTAGTTGGTGTCGGTGCTCTAATGGGCGTCAAGATTGATGAGGTCGTAGATAATATGGGCTCAGACGACGATTCATCTTCAGAGTGATTATCACTTAGTAAGAAGATAGAACCAATTGATTGTTGTGATGGAGCACTCTTGGCTTTCGAGCCAGGAGTGCCCATCACACCTTTTTCGGCGTATTGCGTCACAGGGGGTTTTCGGATGACCCCTCCTCCATCCGAATATTATTACTTCACTGAATAGTGAAATAGTGTTCACAAAGATTTCACAGCACTGGATCGGTTAGTACCGAGTCTAGTGCAATCATGTCAAATTGTGCCCCACTCATGGGTACCTTTAGTTCAAAGTTTTCAGCGACAAGTGGGTCTATCTCTCCACATTCGCCAACTTTGCTTCCTGCAACAATGATTTCTGCAGCCCTACCAGATAACCAGGGTCCGCCTTCAATTGCAGTCAAACTCCAATTTTCGCAACCAAGGTCTCGCATTAATGCCTGAATTCTACCACGTAATGCTGCAAAACCTCCACTGGGTTCTGCGACTAAGAATGCGAAACGTTCCCGGTTATGGTGGTCAACAACTACAGTTCCAAGCTCATATACCGACTGTGGAAGGTCATGATGGCGATTTGCAGCAAGAAGTCTGAATAGTCCTGGAAGAATATTTTGTCGTAGGATTGTATGTTCGGTTGTAATTGGATTAGTCATTCGAGTAATGGCTCCATCAGCAGACCACCGCATTGCATTGAATTGGTCATTATCATTGGAAAGTGTAAGAGATTGAATTTGCATCATTCCTAGGCCCTGCAGGGCGCCACGTATTCGGCGTCGAAGATGATTATCAGGCCTTGGTAATGCGGTTAGAGGCGCCTTGGGCACATCGTGTGCTAAGTCTTCATATCCATGACCTATGGCTACTTCTTCTACCAAATCAATCGGGTGCAAAATATCGAATCGCCATCTTGGCATTGAAATGGACAGAACATCTTCTCCGCCATTGAAAATCCCGCCCATCCTTCGAATAGCGTTATCAATTTCGTCATTGGTGAATGAATTACCCAATACTCCCTCTACGAGTTCACGTTTTATCGTATGTTCAACAGGGGAACCATCGATTGACCACTCTTTGCCATCGTGTCCAGTGATTCTAACAGATTCCACACGGCCTCCAAGAATTGATAATTGCAGACAAACCAGCATTACTGAAGATTCACATGCTCTGCTATCCCAACCAGTACATTCGATGAATAAATCCCGGGTATTGGTAGTGACAGTAGTGTGGTCACCATTGATTATTGGAGGGAAGGAGAGCACATCATCGTTTGAATCGATAATAATTGGCACTCTATCCATTCCATCCAATAGATGCGCGTAATCAACACCTTTTGGATGAGACTCGAGTATTTCATCGACGGTCATTTCCTTCTCCATCGCAAGTGGAATAAAGGCATGATCACGATTAGCTGCAATTATTGTGAACGGTGGTGCAATTGTCGCCAAATCGTGTATTCCAATACTTGAACGTCGGCGTCCTCTACCAAGGGCAAAGTGCAATTTTTCTTGATGATCCATGAGACGTTTGATGACCTCTTCATCGATTTCAACCCCTCGGACAACAGCACCTCTTACGATGGGACGAATATTCTCTAATTCAGAATCCACCTTCATGGAAATAGTTCCCGGATGAATTGCTAAATGAGGCATAGAGGGAGCATTGTGGAGAAAGGGCATCATTCCATGGAACAGAGTTTCAGGAGAAAGAAGGTCAGGCCTATCGGGGAATATTTCGATATCTAGAGTTTCTTCATCGCAAATATCGATGTCAGTTCCCATTAGCGGTAGGCGGTGTGCAAGGTCGGCAATATCGTGAGTTCGTCCTCTGGATTCAACCATGTTGCGCAGAAGATTCTGCTCGACGCTAATGGTTGGCATTCATTCACCTCGCGAACCAATGTGGCATTGGGCGGTCATATCCCGCCAGGCGCAGGCCGCTCACGGCTGCAGTATCCTGGTCGCATGCACGTAGATTGATTCTACCTAGGGAGTCTATTGAAGAGATTCCTAAGCGATTAAGATGGGCACAGAGTCCTGCATTAACTTGGGCAATCCAACCAGAAACATCCTCGTCGGGTGCAGGTGAAATCGCGAAACCAAGTCCGGAGGCGCATAGGATTGCTAGATCTTCACTTGTAGCAGCCCATGGCAACATCATTGCAGATGAGGAACTATCACCGAGGCGAGCCTTGGCTGAGCGACCAACCAATGGTAATGTTGCAGCAGCACAAATACCACTGCCATCATCGAGAATACTTGCTGCAACATGAGCGCCATGATGGCTTGCATTAGTGTGGAGGCTTGCAACATTGTTTACACCATGCAACATCAATACTTTCGAATTGGCGCCAGCTAGGCTCTGTAGTGAGACTAGTAAACCATCGATAGCAGCTGAATCCATTGCGGGTAGTGCAGATAAGTCAAGGGCAAAACCTCCTGCGGCTTTCACCAATTCTGGTGCATCAGCAAAATTGCTTCCATCGATTAATGCGATGTCACATTCCCTTGGTGATTTACTGACAAGGCAGGGGTGAAATAGGTCCTTCGGAGCGCCATTAGGTAAGAATGGTAATAGTGGAACAGGTAAGGCAAGAGCCTCTTCCTCGCCAATTAAAGTCACAGTATCACATGTGGCATGATGAGGATTATGATCACCTTCATCTGGGACTAATGCGATTCCAGAGAGGTCTTCTCTACAACTCGCCATAATTCCTTCAACGGGGGTACCATCTGCTACAATGCACACAGCATCTGCTGGGACCTGAAGGTCAGCCTCGCTAAGTTGCTTGTTGATATCATCCGCTTCTTTCTTGGTTAATGCTCGAATTTTTACTCCTGGTGGAGGGGAAGGGCATCGCCCATTGATTACGATTCTACCACCGGACATTCTTGCGCCAGGGTCTGGTCCTACATCCCCATGTACGACGATAAGTCCATCACTCATACCACCGCCAATTCGGCGGCCAGCATCGCCACGAACGATGATTAGTCCTCCAGACATTGCAGAACCGGCATCATCACCGACTCCATCTAGAACAGTGATACATCCACTTCTCTGCCCGTAGCCTACACAATCACCTGCTTCACGCTCACAAGTGATATCATTACCGTTGTTACCGGCGCCGAGGAAAGAGGAACAATCACCTTGGTGAGTATAGGTGCCACCATCACCGAAAGCAGCGGTAAATGGCCCAAGTCGCCCTAAACTACGGATTCTTGCACCCTTTGGAAGATTTGGACATAATCCCAGTTCTCCATCCTTGGGAACAGGCTCTCCACTTGTTGTCCAACCAATACGTAGTACAATGTTTCTTTCAAGGGCTTTCTCAAGTTGCGCGGGCAACCTAGAATTGATGCTCATTGAGCGTGTGACTACATCGTCGGAGGACGCCATCACTCCGCCGGGTGTTGTTCCCTCTCATCAATGGTTTCCCTCGTCACTATGGTCTAGTACGATAGGGAAGGTTCATTTGGAGTACGCGGGGGCACATCAAACGGGGAGAATAGTGACCATCAAGGTGGCCATCAACGGATACGGTACCATCGGCAAGCGTGTTGCAGACGCAGTTGCTTGTCAAGACGACATGGAAATAATCGGTGTCACAAAGACCAGGCCAGCCTTTGGCTGTGACTTAGCGGTGCGAAAAGGATACCCTCTATACTGCACCTTTGATGATGCAGATCGTATTGCTGCCTTTGCTAAGGCAGGCTATGAATGCCATGGTGGTCTTTCTGAATTATTGGCTGCGGCTGATGTCGTTGTCGATTGTTCACCAGGGAAGATGGGAGCCGACAATAAGTCGAAGTACCAAGCTGCTGGAATAAAATGGATTTTCCAAGGTGGCGAAAAGCACGCTATGACGGGCATGTCTTACACCTCTTGTGCAAATCACACCGAGAACTTGAATGCAGAAGGAACTCGAGTTGTGAGTTGTAATACTACAGGACTTTCGCGCACTCTTGTCCCACTCTACAACCACTGTGGTTCACTTTCCGTAGAATGCACAATGATTCGTCGCGCTGCAGATCCTGGCGACTCCAAGAAAGGGCCAATTAATGCAATCAAACCAGTCCTAAAGGTTCCAAGCCATCATGGCCCTGATGTCATGACTGTAAAACCAGAGATTGAGATTAATTCACTAGCGGTTGCAGTTCCTACTACAATCATGCACGTTCACTCTATCGTTGCAACCTTGCCTGAGGGTCACGGATTGACTACTGAAAGCGTACTTGAACTATGGAATGCAAGTCCACGAGTGGTAATTATGAACGGTGCTGAAACCGGAATTACCACTACTGCCGAAGTGATGGAATTCGCTCGTGACATGGGTAGAACTTGGGGTGACCTCCATGAGATATTCGTCTGGGAAGATGGAGTAAAATTAGTGGGTAATACGCTATATTATTTCCAAGCGATTCATCAAGAATCCGACGTCATCCCAGAAAATGTAGATGCGATTCGTGCACTGATGGGCACTGAATCTGATTGGAAAGTATCGGTTGCAAAAACCGATGCTGCAATCGCTGCGTTATTCGAGTGAAATTTTCCTTGCTCCTATAGGAGCAACCGAGGTTCATATTCAAGTAGGGTACAGGAGTCGCAGAGCCCATGCATGCTACTCGTCGAGCAATGGTCCTACTCTTGGTCCTACTCGCATCACCCTTGGTGAGTTTGGCTCCGACGGGTAGTGCTGCCTCACCAGACTCACTCGAACTCGCTGCAGCAAATTGGCATGTAATCGATGATGTCGAAATGAGTACATCTGCCCTGAAGTCAGTCGATTTCCGTATACATCTCGCAATTGGTTCATTCGACCCACTGAGCGAAGAACCACCATGGTCCGGAATTAAGGATGATTTTGATTATCGACAAACCGGTATGGCAATCGTTCAGTTGAATCATCATACTGGAGAGGCATTGTACGACCTCGTAGATGAGCATGGAGTATTCGTTCTCGACCACATGGGTGGATCAGCATGGCTGGTTAGACTCTCTCATCCCGATGACCTTGTGGCAATTCAACATGATGAGACTGTTCGATGGGCAGGTATCATGCAACCGGGATGGCGTCTTTCTCCTAATTTGAATACCAATACCGCTCTGATTGCTGCAATCCCAGCGGCCGACCTCATTCCTGAGGCATTGGAAGGACTTGCACATGACCTTGTGTTGATGGGGGCAGAGGAAGCTTGGTGCGGCCTACATCTGTGTGAAATAACAGGAACAATAGACCATTCCCTACTTGCTAGAGATGGCAGAATTATCTTCAGTGAGCCAACTTATTCGCTACGTTTGACCAATGCAATGGCAGGCGCAGTTGTTGGTGTAGATGCAGTGACAAATAATGCATCCTTTACCCTCGATGGTTCTGGAGAAACTATCTCCTTCACCGATACTGGATTAGATTCAGACCACCCTGATATCGTGGGACGAGTCGCTGCAACTTACACCCAATTCGGCCTTGACCCAAGTCCTGCCGATACCAATGGTGGACATGGAACTCATGTCGCCATTACTCTAGTTGGAGATGGTAGTGGAGATGGATCTGCAAAAGGAATAGCGCCTGCTGCTAACATAATCGCTTATGCATTAGAGCATGACCCAACCGGTGTTTTCGGTAGATTGGGAAGTATTTACGACATGCTCAGGCATGCAGAACAAGAAGGTTCACGAGTATCAGTTAATGCGTGGGGACTCAATGGTAATTGGGGAAAATATACTGCTGATTCACGCTCACTCGATGTATTTGTGAGAGATAATCCCGAGTTCTTACCGATTTTCTCTGCTGGTGATGATGTGCATCAGGACCCATCGAAGATAATGGCTCCATCTACTGCGAAGAATGTACTTTCAGTTGGTGCGACAACTAATTCGGGAACAATGGCAAATTTCTCGGCCCAAGGTCCATCGATGGATGGAAGAGTCAAGCCTGATATCGTTGCACCTGGCGTTGGTATTTGCTCTGGACAAGCAGAGGAAGCAACTGCTCCAATGGGCTGGTCCTGCGCAAGTGGAACCCACTCAAATGGAAATCCAATGTACATGACCCTAGATGGATCTAGTCAGGCAACTGCAGTAGTTGGCGGAACGGTATCCCTCACAAGAGAATACATCCGTGAACAAGTTGGTATTTCTTCTCCATCAGCCGCACTTCTCAAAGCTACTGTAATCAATGGTGCTATCGATTTGGGCGCTCCAGATATTCCTAACTCTGCTGAAGGATGGGGTCAAATCAACCTTGAGCGAACCATTCTACCGATGGATGGAAACACACATCTTCAGACATTTGTTGATGATGCTAGAGTACTAAATGCTGGTTATTCCACAGTTTATTCATTTGAGTTAGATGCCTCACATGGCATCGATTTGACCTTGGCCTGGACCGATGTTGCGGGTAGCGCAAATGATAATCAGAATAATTCACGTCTCGTAAATGACCTCGACCTCTTGCTGATTTCACCCGATGGTACGGTATACAAGGGCAATGTGATTTTCAATGGTGAATCAGTTCCAAATGGCGTCTCTGATTCTATCAATAATGTCGAAAGGATTCGTATTGCACCAGGGTCCGTTGTAACAAGCGGACAATGGCAGGTCAAGGTAGAGCACACCGGTGGCTTAGAGCAAGCGTTCGGACTAGTCCTTACCGCAAAGGCAAACCCCATTCCATCTACTGATTTGATAGTCTTCGATGGCTCGATTTACGCCTCTTCAGAGTCACCATTACTCAATGATTTAATCACTCTGCGTATCTCATGGTTCAATCAAGGTACACTACCTGCTGGGTCATTCAGAGTAACACTTGAGGACCTTACCTCAGGTGATACACTATACGATTCTACAAGAACTGGCCTCGCCGACGGAATCATCGATTCAGTTACGATTTATCATCAGTTCAATACTACGGGCATACACGATATGCGATTGAGCATCGATGTTGATGATGATGTCGTTGAAATCAATGATGCGACCAATGGAACTGACAATAATATACTCAACATGCAAATGGAAGTAAAAGCGCTGGGCGTCCGACTTGTCCCGCTAGATTTGTCAGGAGCCGTCGATAATAATCGCATCAACCAAACTCTAGACCCTCGGAATGGAGTTGGGATGACTTGGCCAATATTACTGAGGCACGAAGGAACCGGTACCGAATCGGTCAAACTCACAATTTCCCAAGTGCAGATTCCTCATCCAGTAAGAGATGATTTCCTCTTACCTCCGGAGGATAATTGGAGTAAATCTTCAGACCTTTCTGGTCCTTTCACCCTTTCACCAATGGGAGGAGGAGGAGACCAAATCCACCTCAATATCACCATGACTGATGATGATGCAGATAATTCGGGAAATATCCCTCGATATGCCGAAGCGGGGGTATTCTTGGTTGACGTAACTGCGCGCTATGAATTTGATCAAAGCGTTTCACACACAATTCGCCTCCAATTAACCGTGATGGAAGTGAAGGATGTTATGGTTGCACCAGCGGGAACGGATGGTCTTGAAGCTGCCCCTGGTAGTAGTACAGCATTTTCAATATCAGTGATGAATACCGGCAACTCCCCTGCAATTTACGATTTGGACTGTTATAGTGAAAACCGGTGGCAAGTCCAACTTGGTCAATCAAATTCCAGTTCATTTTCATTCGAGCCATTAGATATTCTAGAATATCTTCCAATGCAGGTTCGACTCTATGTTCCACCTGTAGTCGATGGACTACCTGCAGCGGGTAGTCAAGATTCCATTTCTTGTTCGGTTACCAGTGTTCAAGACCCGGAATTGAATATTACTGAAGTAGTGATTTTGACAGTGAAGGCACTCCAGTCATTTAATACCGAGTTATTCGATCACGAGGGGCTTGAAATCGGGCCCTCTGCTCTTGCACGAGATATCGCTGTAGACACCTCTGAGCGCGTTAATCTTACACTGGGAATTGAGAATACGGGAAATACTGCACTCAATCTCTCAATGCGTGTTTCACCCGAGTTAACCACTTGGACAATTGGTGTAACACATGGCGATGAATCGGATTCACGTGAAGTTAGTTTCTCAATACAGCCTGGAGGCTCTACAACCGTAGTAATTGCTGTATTGATCTCTCCGACTGCATCGATGGGAGATACCAATAGATTGGTATTCAAAACAAGTGTAAATCAAGCGATTTTCTTGAATAATGAAACGACCCTTGTGGTGAAAGATGAATTATCTATCGAACTAGATGCTAGTAACTCTGACACCTTCCCAGTAATGGTTGATGGGGAATGGAATTATTTTGAATTCACAATTGAAAATACTGGAAATGCCCTAGTGACATTATCGTGGGATCACAGTATTGCGCCCGATGGTTGGCAGGTTGGTTTCGCAAATCCAACGTCAATTATGAATCCACGCGATATAGAAACTATACGAATCGGTGTGATTCCTCCAGCAGGAGAAGCCGTAGGTATTTCGGAATTTGAACTTGGGATATTTGTAGATGCCACAAATGGTTTCGAAACAATTTCTGAGGACATTCGTATTACAATCGAAATTCAAGAAACCACATATGCAGTTATTGCCCCTCTAGATGATACTGAAAGGCCCTTGCTCTCTATCGCACGCGATGGAAGTGCAACTCAAAACCTAACTATTACCAATGATGGAAATAGTATCCTTGATGCCACGCTCGTTGCATCGGTGATTAATGAGGAAGGTGAAGAAGTGAAAGATTGGGAAGTCTCCCTTTCCAAGACTAGTTTTGAAAATATTGCGATTGGAGGAGTAACTCAATTCACAGTTACTGCTACACCAAATGATGATACTGAAACTGGAATTGTGACTATCAGAATTATTGCAACAACTGCAGATACAAATTCGAGCCTTGATCTAGAAACCTCGGTAGAATCCCGCCGTTCACAAGGCGGTCTATTCGGCATCATGCCAGTTTGGGCAGCGAGTCTTGTGATATTCGCAGTTATCGCTGCTGGTGCTATTGTAGCTATCAGAATCAAGCGCTCGGCACCAAAGAATTACGATGGTGAAGAGTTGGTTGCACCCGATGCACATTCGATGCCAGATGATGGCGACAGACTTGATGCAATGATGGATTTAGTTTCAAAAACAAGTATTGCAAGTGGTGCAGTATCTGCAGAGGAGATTGCTGATGCCCTCGCGGGATCAATTCCGCAACTTCCTCCTCCTCCAGCCGTGGTCCCTGATGGTAGACCACCACGACTAGAAACACCAACAGGGCGACCGCCTGCTGCAATTCCGGCCGGTCGTCCGACAGTTACTCCAGCAGTAGTTCCAGTGCCAATTGCAGTACCCGCAGGTCCACCACTTCCACCAACTGGATTACCTCCTGGTTGGTCAATGGAGCAATGGCAACATTATGGTCACCAGTGGCTTATTCAACAAGGCCAACAGTGAAGACGGGTACGCACCCCGCCAAATATATGAGCAGTATCGTATTGTTCGGTCCACCTGGTGCAGGAAAGGGCACTCAAGCACAGAGAATCATGGATTCCACAGGCTTGCCACAGGTGAGTACAGGTGACATGCTCAGGGCTGCAGTTGCTGCTGGAACCCCTACGGGGATGGAAGCAAAGAATTACATGGAATCTGGTCAATTAGTTCCCGATGAGGTAATTATCAATTTAATTCGCGATAGAGTTCAAGATACCGATGCAAGTAATGGAGTCATGTTTGATGGGTTTCCAAGAACTGTAGCACAAGCTGAAGCGCTTGCAGAAATTACTGAAGTTAGCCATGTCATTGCAATCGAAGTTCCTGATGGTAGAATTGTCGAGAGAATTTGTGGACGATATACTTGTGGCGACTGTAGCGCCGTATTCCATGATACATTCAATCCCTCTAACGTAGAAGGTGTGTGTGACTCATGTGGCGGTAACGACTTCAAGCGTCGTGCAGATGATAATGCAAACACGGTTCTTTCACGTCTTTCTGCTTACCACGAACAGACATCTCCGCTTGCCGAGTGGTATGACCAACGTGGAATATTTTTCCGAATCGATGGAGATAGAGCCATCGATGAGATTACTGAAGATATCTTGCGTGCACTGAAGTGAGGCTTAGTAATGTCACGACGGTCAGGACGCGCAAAGGCAAAGCGCCTACGACAGGAGAAGGCGCTAGATGCCCAAATCCATCTCTCAGGATTGATTTCAAATCCATCTAATACAATGGAACTTCGCAAAAATGCAGCGCGCCATTTAGTCAAGACCTCAAGGCGACATCGACTACCATTGCCGGTACAACAGCGCCATTGGATATGCAGAGGGTGCACGACACCCCTTATTCCCGGAACAACAAGTCGTACTAGAATTCGCGAGGGGCAGAGAATTACTACTTGCTTAGAATGTGGGCGAATCAGAAGGTTTGGGGGAGGCCCCGGATACCATAGGAGGTCTCGCATTGAGTGATATTCCTGCTAGTATCCGTCGTGAAGCACAATCACGTGAATTCCAACCAAGTGTTCGTATTGGTAAGACCGGAATCACCGATGCTTTGGTCGAGGAAATTAGGGGTCAACTTGCAAAGCGCAAGTTGGTGAAAATCAAAATCAATAAGGGAATTTTCGAGCGTTCTGATCGTGAAGTTGCATGGTCACACCTCGAAGAGGTGACAAACTCTACGCTTGTATTATCTCGTGGCAATGTCGGCGTTCTTTGGCTTGGACATTGAGGATATGCTCATAGATGCTCTTTAGGTGGGTATCACCATGCGAGTGAGCCGCTTGTCCCGTAGACATCCGTCTCAATGGCTTTCATTTCTCGCTCTCATTGTGACGGGTGTCATGATTTTCATCGGTGAAGGTGTCGCTAGTGGTGGCGGTGCAATCGATGCAGGGATTCACCTACCCGAAGGATTAGGCAATGCTCCAGTTTTCGTTGGCTTAGGAATTCTATTCTTAGTTTATGCGCTGATTATTACTGAATTTGTGCATCGAACTCTGGCTGCAGCAATAGGTGGACTTCTAGCTGTTTTTGCACTTAACTACTATATCGGCGAATCATTAACTCTTGCCCAAGTTACCACGCTTATCGAATGGGAAACAATTGGTCTTTTGTTAGGAATGATGGTGATGGTTGGAATCATGTCGCATACGGGAGTATTCGAATGGTTTGCTGTTGAAGCCTACAAAAAAAGTGGTGGAAATGTTTGGACCCTGATTGTAATTCTGTGTATTGTAACTGCGGTTTTATCCGCATTCCTAGATAATGTAACAACAATGCTTCTGTTGACACCAGTGACTATCCAATTAGCAAGAGTGCTAGATCTCAAACCAATACCAATTCTCATTTCTGAGGTATTATTCTCAAATATTGGTGGAACTGCAACAATGATTGGAGACCCACCAAACATCATTATCGGTTCTTTGATGAGTAGTGCTGCAATCGAAGGTTCTGAGTATCCTTCGCTCGCTGAGCATGGAATTAGTTTCAATGATTTCATTGTCGAATTAGCTCCTGGTATTCTATTGACTATTGTTCCTACCTTCATGTTCTTGAAGTGGATGTACAGTGAGGAATTTAGTGGCGAGAGAATTCGAGATGTTGCTGAATTAGAGTCGAAATATGGCATCAAGGACAGCAAGATGCTATTGAATTCAGGCATTATTCTATCACTTGTAATCACCGGATTTTTCCTTCACCCGATTATACATATTCCCGTTTCGTGGGTTGCACTAGTCGGCGCAGTTGCTATGCTATTGGTTACTAATAGGCATGAATTGGAAGAGCCATTGGAGAAGGTGGAATGGTCCACTCTGATTTTCTTTGCAGGGCTATTCGTTTTGATTCATTCCCTACAACATCTAGGAGTAATTGATTGGATTGGAAATCAAGTCATTTCAGGCATCCTACTTTTCCCGGATGACGAAACATCGAGGCTCGTTGCAGCCCTTGTGATTATCCTGTGGGTGAGTGCAATCGCTTCTGCTTTTATCGACAATATCCCCTACACTATTACGATGGTACCAGTCGTTCTTCAGATTTCTTATGAACTAAATATTTCACTTGGGCCGATGATTTGGGCCCTAGCATTTGGTGCTTGTCTTGGAGGAAATGGTACTTTGATTGGAGCATCAGCAAACGTGGTTACTGCTGGTATGTCAGAAGAAGCTGGCTACCCTATTTCCTTCAATCAATTCTTCCGCGCCGGATTCCCTGTAATGCTCATTACCGTCACAATAATCACTTTCTATGTAGTATTGGTATTCGGTGTTGATCCTATATTCAAATGGGTTCTTCTTGGGATTGCATTATTTGGAATTATTTGGCAATATGCACGAGGACGTTCTAAGGGCGATTCGTGGGCTTCTGCTATGGTAGACAGTGAATCGATTCTTAATTTCGAAGAGGAGTAATGTTGCCCATTGTGGCGGTGTCTTCAAAGGTCTGACGCACTGTGAGAGATTTAGAGGCGGTTCGATGCAAGAGTGCAGAGTCTGTGGAATGCTCTTCCTAGGAGGGGGTGCTTGCCCATCATGCGGCTCGCAAGTTTCCATCGATCATTCGACTGAAACTCCCACTTTCAACGATGATGAAGAGGGCATCCCAGGCCTCGAAGATGTTGCAGAAGCAATCGGTTCAAAAGCCGAAGAAAAATCAAATTCAAGCGGTCTTCTATTCGGCATGGGGGCGACGGCTGAAGTCATCGAGTCTAACCTTCCATTCGGTGTTGGTTCACTTGTGGAAAGCGGTGTAGAAGTTGCAATGCCATATGCTGATGAATTAGATGTTCTAGATATGCGTTCTGAAGTTGAGCAGTCCGAACCAGAGTTGGAAATCGTGCCAGAACCAGAACCTGTACCAGAACCTGAACCTGAACCAGAACCTGTTCCTGAGCCAGAAGCAGTGCCAGAACCAGAACCTGTACCAGAACCAGAACCTGTACCTGTGCCAATTAGACTCCAAGCAATACCGATTGCCGAACCAGAACCCGAACCAATTAGACTCCAAGCACTTCCGATTCTAGAGCCTGAATCAGAACCGGTTCGCGTCGAAGCAATTCCTGTGGCTGAACCAAAAATCATGCATATTGATGCAACTGATGATGTTGTGCCGGAAGATGTTCCAGATATGTGGCGTATTGATGCTGCTGAAGTGGATATGGATGAGATTTATGCTCAGGAGGAACAGATTGTGGAGATTAGTTATGGTGATGAACTCACCAACGATGATGTCATTGTACAATTCGATGAATTCCATCATGAAGCAGATGGTTTCAGCGTAGGCAAGATGGATTCTGCACCTGAATTACATCCTGCTAAAGCCTTACCAGTCAATGTTGAAGGTAATAATCCAGTTAGCGAACTTATTATCACGGCCTTTGAGCACATGGAGGACTCTTCCTGGATGCAAGCCGCTCAGATACTACAAGGCGCATCTGCACTGAAGCAAAATGACCCAGCGATTTTGAATAATCTTGGACTTGCATTATTGCAACAATCGCTCGAAATGGATTCTACTGGAGACTCAATGGCCACTTCACAATAC
The DNA here is from genome assembly GCA_030747785.1 of Candidatus Poseidoniaceae archaeon. Classification (GTDB taxonomy): domain Archaea; phylum Thermoplasmatota; class Poseidoniia; order Poseidoniales; family Poseidoniaceae; genus MGIIa-K1. The sequence goes on from JASLKC010000053.1 coordinate 35,306, forward strand.
GAGGCTGCTATCATGGCACTGAGACAAGCTGCAAAAATCGATACTGCCAATGATACGATTTTGCTAAATCTCGCACACACATTATTGGTCAGCGGTCGGTCAGACAAGGCACTTGGCGTTGCCCAAGTTCTTTGTTCAAGGACTGTTGATTTAGAAGCAGAAAATCTACGTGGTGCGTGCCTGATTCAATTGGGTAGAGGGGAAGAAGCCAGGGCGGTCCTAACGCCGTATATGAGCGACCCATTAGTTGTTGCAAATTTAGGTAGGATCTAATCGGCGCTAAACCGGTTGGATATTGATAGGTATTTTCTACCAAATTTCCGCTCGAATTTCGGCTTCTATAAACGCAGTACTGCGAGACATTTCTGTACATCTACACAACCCCTCACTTCCAAGGCCTACTGCGGAGTCTTGATATACGGGAGGTAGGTCGGGGGGTTGCTTATGCACCCGAGCATGCCTGTCATGCTTGGGGAAGTGACTAGGAGGGCCGCCCTGCGGGGGTACGGTCTTCCCAAGATGTCTGAATTGGCATGACTGGATACCGAAGGGTTACTCGCACAGGTGTGGTACATACACATTCTGTTGCTACAACCCATCTGGGGGATCGCTCGGCTTGAGTACCGAAGAAGGTCGTGACAAGCTGCGATAAGCTGCGGGGAGACGCATGAGTGTCTTGGATCCGCAGATAGCTGAATGGGACTTCCTATCCCTTAGGGGATGATCGCTTATGCGATAGGGAACCCCCCGAATTGAAGCATCTTAGTAGGGGGAGGAAAAGAAATCAATGAGATTCCGTAAGTAGTGGCGAACGAACACGGAACAGGACAAACCGAATCCCGATTTGAAAATGAGGGACATGTGGTGTGACCATTTTTTGCCTAAATCACTGAAATAGAAGTCGCCTGGAACGGCACAGCCATAGAGGGTGAAAGTCCCGTATATGCAAGTGACATGGCCACGTAATGGCTCAAGAGTAGTGTGCGTTGGATATCGCGCATGAATATGGGAGGCAGGAACTTCCAATCCTAAATATATCTCGAGACCGATAGTTTACAAGTAACGTGAGTGAAAGCTGAAAAGAATCCTTAGCGGGATGTGAAAAGAACGTGAAACCAGATGGGTACAGGCTGATAGGGCGTGAAAGCGAAGATATGAGCAGCGTCCTATCGTGCGTTTCGAAAAATGCCCCAGGGAGTCTTGATCATTGGCGAGGTTAAGTGGTTGATCCACGTAGCCGAAGGGAAACCGACAAGTCCGCAGCAGTTTACTGTGAGGGACGAAGTGTGCTCGCTTGGAGTCAATGGTGGAGGACCTGAAGCCCGACGATCTATGCCTGGCCAGATTGAAGCCCGACGAAAGTTGGGTGGAGG
>JASLKC010000054.1 GCA_030747785.1 Candidatus Poseidoniaceae archaeon
TTCACTCCCAATTGAATGAACTAAGCATTCTATGGAAATGATGCACCCCTTGTTCTCTTGTAGGAGAATACCGCCCTCGATCATAAGCTTTTGACGCCATGCCTTTCTGCACATCTTCAATTACCCATTGGTCTTGGTCCTCTACAATGTCCAAAATCGAGCCAGCTCCTTTACTGGCTAAGGCAGGGTCATTGACATAGCCACGGTAGAGAATTCTGCATTGAGTTGGAGAAACAGGAATTACAACATTGAGAGACAAACCCCAGGGGTAGAAATTGAACATCATGTTTGGGAACAACCACAGGTAATAAGCCGCAATATCTTGACCTTGATCGGGATGGCCTAAGGGTAAATCGAACTTTACGTCACCTTCTATCGCCTTGCCAATTTGTAATACACCGCCGTCAAAAGTTTCGGTAACATAACCTGAATAATCGAGTGCTTGGTTGAGCTCAGGATGTACAAAAGGAATGTGAAAACCTTCGAGATAATTATCAACATACAACATCCAATTTGCCTTCACGCTATGGTCACGGTCTCGCCTTACATCATGAGTGAAGGCCTCTGCTTTGAGGAACCCCAGGCGCTCTTCAAGCATCTCCCATGGTATATCCTGTGCTTTTTCTTGGGCTGTAAAATATAGCCCCATCCACTGTTTTAGCGGGAAATGTTTGAGATTGTCGCTTTGACTTGGAAAGTCAATAGCCTGCTCAAACTCAGGCATGTGCTTGAAGGTCCCATCAAGAGTGAAAGTTCGCCCATGGTAGCGGCATTGTAGATTTTTCTTGCTACAAGACTCGTGGGCTAAACGCATGCCTCGATGGGTACAGACATTAGAGAAACAAATCGTCTCTTCATTTCGAACTAAGACCAATGATTCACCGTTAATCGCCTCAATATGTTCCAGTGGGTGGATTGAATGAGTATCTAATTCAGAGGTATGAGCAGCAAATTGCCAACCCGAAAATACACTCATCATGCGCTGGAATTGTTCAGTATCGGTATAGAATCTCGACGGCAAGGTTCGGGCCAAACGAATGTCGAGGTCGATTAATTCCTCCGACATGAATCTCTCAGTCCGTAGTTGGCCTTGAGCATTCGGGCGTGCTCAATCAGGTGTTTTGCTCCTATAATAAGCCACACAAATCCCATTCAATCGCCCAAGCGCACACAATTGCTGAATGCATGGGCTCGCAGTGGGCTGCCCGCCTCGCTACCCATACGCTTAGCGAACCCAGTGCTGGAAGACCATATCGTGGTCATCACGGGGTCCAGCCACCACATGGCGCTCTTCTGATAGTGTGAAACCATGACCGCTAATATCAGGGAAATGAGTATCTGCATCACCAACTCTTGCATCTATTATTGTGCGGTGAAGTTCAGACACATGTGGTAGGAATAATTCGTAGATCTGACCGCCACCAATTACCCAACCATCCATTTTGAGCGCTTCATCAAATGAGATTACTTCCGCCCCTTCTACCTCGCCTCTGGAGAGAACGAGGTGCCTTCTTTCAGGGAGAACCCCCGGTAAGGAATCCCAGGTCTTTCGGCCCATGATGATGTTTGAGCCCAACGTTACCTGCTTGAAGTGCTGCAAATCAGTTGACTGCTTCCATGGCAGGTCTCCATCCTTGCCTATTGCCCCGTTACGGTCACAGGCGACTATCATTCCAAGCATAGTAATCACACTGCTATTGGAGCCGAGATATGCGGATGGTGTTCGTATCCAATGACCTCGATATCCTCGAAGGTAAAGCCATCAATTTCAGTAATATCTGGATTGAGTTTGAGTGTTGGTAGTGGAGTTATGGGCTCACGGCTGAGTTGTAATTTAGTTTGTTCGAGGTGGTTATTGTAGAGATGTGCATCGCCAAGAGTGTGAACAAATGTTCCGGCTTTAAGCCCACATACTTGAGCCATCATATGGGTCAGTAAAGCGTATGAAGCGATATTGAAGGGCACGCCGAGGAAGACATCAGCACTCCTCTGGTATAGTTGGCAGTTGAGTTTTCCACCGGCGACATGGAATTGGAAGAAAGCGTGACAAGGCATGAGAGCCATTTCATCTAATTCGCCAACATTCCATGCACTCACAATGATTCGTCGAGAATTCGGATTATTCTTGATTAAGTCAATCGCTTGTTCAACTTGATCGATTACCCGTCCATCATTAGCTTCCCATCGGCGCCACTGTTTACCATATACCGGCCCGAGATCGCCGTTTTCATCAGCCCATTCATTCCAGATACGCACGCCGTTTTCTTGCAGATATGCGACATTGGTATCACCTTTCAAGAACCACAGTAACTCATGCACTATACTCCTGAGATGGAGTTTTTTGGTTGTGACCATAGGAAATCCATCGCTTAGATCAAATCTCATCTGATGGCCAAAATGTGAGATAGTACCAGTGCCAGTTCGGTCTCCTTTCTGCTCACCCTCATCGAGAATGCGCTGCATGAGGTCGAGGTATTCTCGCATCGAGTCTGTGACTCGATAGGAGGGCCTTTGAGCCTTGTCACGGAGCGCCTTGTCCTCTGATGCGTTCCATGAACTCATCTGTGAACTTTCTGTATAGACCTGCGAGTGCGGCTTTTACCTCGTGGTCTTCTTTGTTAGCAAGTGCTTGCAACTCTTCGACCGAACTGCGCTTCTCCAACCATTCCATCCATGTGATTGGCTTGCCGTAGGAGATGGTAACCCTCCTCCAGAGGCGTGGGAGTTTGTGGACAGATGGAGTCATGAATTCCCTTGAACCTGTAAGCCCAATTGGAACGACAGGGACATCGATGTATGATGCAGCCAATCTAGCGAAACCAGTCTTGCCAGGTAGTAGATATGGCGGTTCTGTACGTTTGGATCTAGTTCCTTCAGGGAATATTCCAAGCGCCCGTTTTGCATGAAGAACAACGGCTGCACTGCTTAGTGCCTCAGAGCCTCCAGTCGTACGATTTGTTTCGATTTGCCCCGTCGCTCGCATAAAGGAAGCAAGAGCAAAATTGCGAAAGTGCCCATCCTTAGCGAGGTAGTGTGTCTTGCGTCGGCTTGCAACAATTACCACTAGTGGGTCAATATGGCTGAGGTGGTTGGCTGCAAGAATGGTGGGACCACTCTTCGGAACATTGCGTAGCCCCTTGATTTTGACCCTGAGGGTCATTCTGAGAAAAGTTGCCAATGTCCAGCGCATGAAAGCATAGGAGCGGTCACCGCTAATCCGTGTGGTACTGGGCGTGATTCGCCAGTGACCTTCGAGGTCCATCCATGCCTCACGGAGGTCTCCCATCACCTCTTGGGCAGACCCCGTTCCATTTGATGATTGGGTCACCCCCTAGGGGTGACAATGCTGAAGGGGAACCTCCACTGCCACCACGACATGCGCCTTCTGGTTCTTGGCATGCTACTTAGCGCAATCATGGCGCCAATTGCTGCTGCAGAGACTCAGTGGGAGGAAGACGGTTGGCTTGCAACCATTGGTAAAGAGCGTTTGAACCACGGCGATGAATTCGGTTGTTATGGGATGCCGGGGCTATCTTGGAATGCCGACCCCGGTGCTGTAGCACTAGAGTGCAAGGAATATGTTGAACAGCGTATTGATGCATCGGTTTGGGGAACAAATGTAATCTCGACATTTACCCCTTCGAGTCTTACCTCAGTACAACATACGACCATAGCAAATCAAGGTTTCACTGTACACGGTGATGATAATGATTTGATGGAAGGTGCATGGCATAGTGCTGAGAATGTTCCAGAATGGGAATACTCCTGGCATGATTTGGGCCGACGTGGCGGCTCGCTTGAGAAGGGGATAGCCGATGTTGATGCCCTTAGTGCACAACTCGACCAAGGCGGTTTAGTCAATATGTATTGGATTGGACGAATGGACGATGTTACTATTCGCCATGATTCAGAAGTGGTAGAGATGCTAAATGAGCGCACTGATGTCTGGTTTACCACATGGGGTGAGGCGTATTCATACTGGACAGTAGATCGCTGCAACCAATTTAATCATTCACTAGAAAACGATATACTGATTTTCGAGCATACCGATACTGAGGCTTGTAGAGCAGCTGCACCAGATGCTTGGAATGTTCCAGTGACATGGAAATTAGAGATTGGAAATGCCAGTGTAATCTCAAGCGAGTTCAGCGAGATGGACGCTTCAGAATCAAATACAATGGAGGGTTGGAGGCAGGAAGGCTCAATTCTATATATCAGCGTATTAAGAGGTCATGAAGTTAGTTTTAATCTTAGTTCTTCAGCGGATTACGATATTCTTGGTCGAACTCAATTCTTCAATAACAAAGATGCGGCATTGACTATTGCAGGCCACTCCACAACCGACTTATTCCAATGGTCGAAGCGATTCGATGACCAAGATAAATTGGTATTTACCTGGCTCCTTTCACCACGTGCAGTAGATGAAGGAATCCCATGGCTGCCATATGCTGGTCTTGCGGTACTAACTACGACGCTCGGCGGAATCTGGTTAGTCCTCAGAAGGGAGTCCATGGCCGTGCCCATTGCGAAGCCTTCAAGCCCTGAGCAACGGGGCGGTGCTGTTGATGAATGACGATGTACGCATCGACCCGTGGGGCTCATCACAGTCTACGGATTACTCTCGTATGATAGAGCAGTTCGGACTTCAGTCGATGGAGGGAGTAGAAGTTCCATCTCCTTCGAGGCTCCATCGCAGGGGTATCATTTTTGCTCATAGAGAACTTGATTTAGTTCTTGAATCAAAGAGAAAAGGCGAGCCTTTCGGTGTACTGACTGGCTTAATGCCATCTGGTAAAATGCACCTTGGGCACTCGATGGTAATCGACCAAGTGAAATGGTTTCAGCAACAAGGTGGCGATATAACAATCGCCGTTGCTGATCTTGAATCTACAGCAACCCGAGGTATTTCACTTGCAGAAGGTCGAAAAATTGCGGCAGAGGAATATGTGGCAAATTATGCAGCTCTTGGCCTAGACCCGCAAAAGACAACAGTGTACTTCCAATCTCAACGCAGTATAGTACAACGATTAGGATTCCAATTAGGCAAGCGTACCAATCTTTCAGAATTTGAGGCAATTTACGGATTCGATGGTGCAACCAACCTTGCTCATGTTCAAGCACCATTGGTTCAAGCAGGTGACATACTTCATCCACAACTCGAAGAATATGGAGGACTTCGTCCGATTGTAGTTCCAGTTGGGATTGACCAGGACCCACACCTAAGACTTACTCGTGGCCTCGCTTCCAAGACAAATTGGTTCAATGTAAATGATGCCAAGATGGGCTTGCAAGTAGGAGTATCAGTTCAGGATGAAAATTCTGCAGCGCTTGGAGTTCAGCCCGATGGCCGCATTGATAAGGAGCGTCAGAAGCAAGTTTTCGCATCGATTGTAGATACGGTTTCAGGCCTTGGGTTCTCCGATATTATTTCCAATCCAAAGCATGGTACTGTCAATATCCCAAGTGCGACCACTCGAGATAAGGGCTCGATTAGAATGGCGCTATTATCGCTCGAGCGTAAGATGGGTGGTATGGGACTCCTTGCTCCATCCAGCACATATCATCGCTTTGCTGTTGGAATGACTGGAGACAAAATGTCTTCATCAAAACCAAAGACCACATTATTCCTTTCAGATGATATTGCGAGTGCTGAGAAGAAGATCAAGAAATCCTTCAGCGGTGGTAAGTCTACAATTGAGGAGCACCGCCAACTTGGTGGCAACCCTGATATCGATGTAGCATACCAGTACATGATGTACTTCTTCGAGGAAGATGATGCCTATCTTGCAGAAATAAATGAAGGATACCGTGCCGGAAAAATTCTAGCAGGGGAAATGAAGCAATTATGCATTGACCGTGCTACTGAGTGGTTAAACGATCTCGCCGAAAAGCGAGATGAAACCTCGCATATGATTAACGAATTCTTTGAATAATCATTCCGCAATGTCTTCATTGCTGAATACCGCAGCTTCTGGCCCCACGGGTAGTTCTTCGTATTCCTCTGGTTGTAATTCCCTGCCGACTGCATCTGCATGAAGGATTTGAGAATGGCCGTGTGGGTCGAGAAATTCTAGCGTGACCGCTGTGGGAATCGGGTCCTCTTTCAATTCCAATAAGGTGGTATGCATCTCTTGCAGTTGCTTGATTACATCCATCTCAGCATCTTCTACATATGATTGTCTTGTGACCATGACAATTACTTCCATAAAACGGTCAATCACGCCTTCAATATTTGAGACATAACCTGTCGATGCGGTTCCCGGTTTAACCTCCAAATCCAATTCTTTGATGCGAACTGTGCAAGAAGATGAGCGAACAACTCGCGCTTTCATGTGTTCGGCTTTGCAAATATTGAGCGTCCAGCCACCTGGCTTTTTCCCCTCTGCGGGAATAAAGTCCGATTGACGCCAGCCGCATGCATCACACATGACTGTGATTTGGGTATGCTCGCCAAAGTATGGAATCTCATCTATATGAGTCATCATCGATAACTCACCTGCTACCCCGCAGATTGGGCATGGCATCTCTATTGCTTGCTTACTCATCGAATGCCACCCCGGCCAAGGTCTTCAGCCTCGGCGGCGAAGGCCTCGGTTTCAACCCCTCGCACACCACGGCATCCTGGTGGCAGAAGCATCAATCTGGTTTCAGTAAGGCGAATAATTTGACCTTCGAGGTCATTCTCAATGAAGCGATTCAGTCGTTCCAATGCAGTAGTCAATTCCACCTGGCGTGACATCAATCTCTCCATCTCGACAATTGCGGCCTCGCCGTTTGAAAGCCAATCTAGTAAATCAGAAACTCCGGTAAGGTCGTGAAGTACGGCTCTATGTAGGACAAGTCCTTCTACATGCTTTGGAACAGGTGCATCTGGGTATAATTGCCCTAAATCGTGGTAGAGAATTTCCCCGGTATCGGCTTTCGGTTTTGATTGCGCAGAAGGCATGTCAATGGACCTAGGGGGTGGAGTATTGGCAAACGTATCCAGCGTGTGCTGATTCTCCTCGTCCTCCACCATGCACCTCGGGTGTGACGGTTGGTTGATAAGGGTCCCGCGAGTCGTAGGACTGTTCCCGACCTATTGGGGGCTTCTTTGCAGGGGTGAACTGATGAGCGATGAAGGAATAGGCGCAGTCAAGACTGGAACTAGTACGATTGGTATCACCTTCAATGGTGGTGTTGTTGTTGGTGCTGACCACCGAGCAACTATGGGTCATTTCGTTGCGAATAAATCCGTTCAGAAATTATTCAAGATAGGCGATAACCTCGCTCTTACTACAGCAGGACTAGTCGGTCATGCTCAATCCCTTGCTCGCACCCTTTCGGCAGAAGTTTCACTCTATGAGTTGAAGCGGGGCGACCAAATGACTGTCAAAGGTGCTGCAACTCTTACAGCAAACATCCTTTCTGGCAGGCCACACTGGGTCCAACTCCTCATAGTAGGCGTTGACCCAGATGGTGGAAATGTCTACTCCATCGATTCAGCAGGCGGTTCTATTCCAGATTCGTACTGTGCTACAGGATCTGGGTCACCATACATGTATGGTGTTCTCGAGGACGGATTTAGCGAAGGCATGAACCGCAAGGATGCAATTGCACTCGCAGCCCGTGCACTTTCTGCTTCTGCTCAACGTGATGCAGCCTCCGGAAACGGAATGGATTTGGCTGTAATCACTGAAAAGGATGGTTTTGTCGCTGTCGCTCAAAGCGAAATCGACTCACTGCTCAGCAAGTAATTCTGAGTTCCTACTCCCCCCACGGTCAACGACCGTGACCCAACTTGGGTCAATTAATGATTGATTGAGGGGCCGGAGGTGAATCAACATGAGGCTTAGTTTCAAAGAGATGAAAGACGCAATTGCGACCGTCGTACCCAAAGATATCGACTATGATGTTGACTTGGAAGCTGGCGATATAGCAATCATAACTCCAACACCAGATGCATTTGGTGGCGGTGATGGTTTGGTTGGAAAGATCGCAAAGAAAATCAAGCGTAGAATAGTGCTACGTCCGCATGAATCTATCATGAAGTCTGAGCAAGATACCGAGCGTTTCATCAGAGATTTACTCGATGAGAAAGCAGGTGTGGAAACCATACATTTCGATGCATGCTATTGCGAGGTTATCGTAGTGTGCACCAATCCTGGAGAAGCTGTTGGCCGCCGAGGTGTAAATACTAAGGCGATTCGTGATGAGTGTGGTTGGCTGGTCAAGTTCGAAAGAAAACCTCCTATTCATTCTAAGACAGTCCATGATATTCGAGGATATAGAGCTGGTAATGCTAAGGAAAGAAGAAAGCTATTGAAGGACTTTGGTCTCAATATTTATCGCCCAAAAAGGCCAGGCCAGTTCTGGGTTAGAACCACAGCATTAGGGTCTTACAGAGAAGTAGGTAGGGCATGCCATCTCGTTACAACAAATGAGAGCAGAGTAATGATTGATGTTGGAGTCAATATTGCATCTGACACAGATCCTATGCCCTACTTCACCGCACCTGAAGCCTTACCCCTGGAGAAAATGGATGCAGTCATATTGACGCATGCTCATCTTGATCACGCTGGTATGCTTCCAGTTTTATTCCGCTACGGTTACCGTGGGCCTGTGTATTGTACCCCGCCCACGAGGGATATGATGCTTCTATTGCAATCTGATTACCTCAAGGTAGGTGGAGCAGAAGGAAAACGCGCTCCCTATGATATGGAAGATATTCGAACTGCAATGCGACATGTTGTCGATGTTGATTGGGGACAAACAGTAGACGTTGCCCCTGACATTAAACTAACATTCCATAATGCAGGCCATATCCTTGGTTCGTCATCGGTTCATCTCCATGTTGGTGAGGGCAAGCACAACATTGTATTCTCTGGCGACCAGAAGTATGAGAAATCTTGGCTCTTCGATGCCGCAAATACGCGATTCCCACGTTGCGAGACTCTTGTTATTGAGTCTACATATGGAGCATCAGGAGATTTCCAGCCCAGTCGAGAAGAAGCAAATCAAGAGTTACAGGATATTGCCAGTAGAACCATCCAAAGAGGTGGTAAATTGATTTGTCCTGTTTTCGCAGTTGGTCGCTCCCAAGAAGTGATGATTGCAATTGACGAATTATTCCGTTCAGGTGCCGTCAAGCCGGTTCCAGTTTATCTCGATGGTATGATTCAAGAGGCTACTGCAATCCATTCTTCTCATCCTAACTACCTCACTCAAGCGCTACGAAGAAGTCTGCTAAGGGACGATGGAGAAAACCCATTTACCAGCGATTGGTTCAGGCCTGTACGGGGTAGAGAAATGCGTGAATCAATCATTATGGATAATAGCCCATGTATCGTATTGGCTACTTCGGGAATGATGAATGGTGGGCCTGTGATGAATTACTTCCAAAACTGGGCACATGAGAATCGTAATTCTCTCTGTTTCGTTGGATACCAAGCAGAAGGAACCCTAGGTCGCCGCCTCCAGAAAGGTTTCAGTGAGGTACCAATGATTATCAATGGTAAAACCGAGATTGTAAAAATCGGTTGTGAAATGGCGACAATCGACGGATTTAGTGGTCACTCCGACCGCAGGCAACTCCTCGAGTTCATCGAAAACATGAGTCCACGCCCAAAGAATGTCATTTGCCATCATGGTGATTATTACAAGTGCAATGAATTGGGGCGAACTCTACGTGAGAAATTCAAGGTTCGTACATATGCACCTCAAAATCTTGAGACGATACGTCTTGCTTGAACTCAAAGTATTGGCAAATCAATGCCAGCATCTCGTGGATCAGGTAGGTCTTCAACACCCTCATCTTCGAGCAATATACTTCTTCCACCAGTGGAAGATGTAGTTGGTGTTGCGCTTGCGTTAGCGTTTTTACCCTGCATCATTAGTGAATATCCAAGAATCATTAGCACTCCAGCAAGAAGTATAGAAAGAGGAAGAGCGAAGTCGTTTCCTTTCATAGTTGCCAGACCTGCAGCGGCACCGAGCATCAACAAAGCTCCACCGAGCAAAACTACCCTCGATTCGATGCCCACACATACCGTTCAGACCGCGGGCTTCATCAACTTGGCCCACACTCGTGCCTAATATGTTTGGAACCGGGCCTACTCCCGCCGCTGCCGCACCCGCCTGTCCGGGGTGGCTAATGACAGCCGTCGCTCCATGGGGAGAGAATGCTGAAGACGCCTATGATCAAGGGCTTGTTGAACTTGGTTTGGGTGATTCGAGATTAATTGAAGTTCAAGGTGCATTCTTGCCGATGGGCTTTGAAGCTACACCTCCTCAAGCATTGCCAATGGGTTCCTTAGTGGAATGCCATATCGCTACTGCCTATGCATTCAATGGGTCCTCAGCCTGTGCCGGAGTGGCATGGGCAGCCTGTACAACACCAGAGGGAGAGGAATGTGCAATCGTTACCAAGATTACAACTGAATTGGATTACGAGGAGACTGAAAGCCTCCTCAAGCGAAATCTACAGCGTCGCCTAGCAAGTCGTGACCTAGAAGTGATATCATTCGATGTAGCAGTCGATGAGGTTACTGCTGCACAGCAGCACTACGGTGTAGCAATGGCTGTGCTAATTCTACCTGAATCCCTCAAATTGTCCGGTGGACAGAATGTCGGCCGTGTGCGTGGAGCAGGACTTACTCGCAAAGCAACTGATGCAATGGCTAGTGCGGCAAGGCGAGTCGACACAAAGGCTCCAGCAGCACCTGCTATGCGCCCAGGAGGGCGCAGACAACAGGATGACAGCGGTACTGACTTCTCCTTGTGAGTGAGAAAAATGTACACAGTTGTTCGCTGTGCTTCATGCAAACGATGTTGGGGCATTAAGGGACGTCCAAGAACCTGCCCGCATTGTGGTGCAGCGACAGGTGATGATACACTAATTGTAAGCACAGTGGACAACGCATCAGAACTTCAGCGGGAGGTCGCATTGGCGAATACTCCCGAACAACTTCGCAAACAATTGAGGGATGCCATGCCTAAGGCGATCGAAGTCCGAGATGACCCAAGTGCTACGTTGCTCTTTTCATGCATCAGAATGGCTGCCGTTGACGATATTGTCAAACTAGAAAGATTGGGCGGAGTGCTCAGAGGTAATGGCATTATTATTTCTGCAGAGGATGTAGCTGAGGAAGCTGAGGCGCAAGGTCTTCTGCTTAGACAGAGCGATGACTCCTACTTACTCCTTCAGTGACATTCAAGAAGGGAAAGCCCGGCGCACGGTCTGGAAGGGTCTGTGGGTTAGCTTGGCCTATACTCGGGCGTTTGGGACGCTTGGACTCCAGTTCAAATCTGGACAGACCCATTTTCTAGCAACTCACGTCCAGGTTTGAACTTGGTTCGAACTGGACACCAATCATCAACGCAACCGTTCTAACCTCCAGTTCAAATCTGGACAGACCCACCTTTCTATTCTCAATCTCGCTGGGGCAAGATTGATTTATCGCACTCAATATTTACACCCATGGCGAACCGTTGGAACGTGATGCAAAACAAACCGAAACGAAAACGAAGGGCTGGAATGGATTTTTACGAATTTTGCACCTTTTTGGCGTTCATATCTCTGGGATCCATTGGACTAATGATACTTCTGAAATTCCCCGGAGACACATTTGACCACATTAGTGATAATAGGAATGGAATTGTAGGTATTGGGTTCTTAGTAGCAGGTTTAGCATTGGTGAAATTCGACACAAATGCAAGAGCACGTGCAGCAAAAAAATTCACTTATGACCTATCAGAATATGAAATGATTAGGACCAAATGGTTGGAGATGGAAGCAACGAAAATCGATATGCAGAAGGAATATTCACTGCAGTATCTCACCATGGGCCAAAACCCCGTAATAGTGGACACAATTCCCGCACCTCCAGAAGAAGTTGTTGCAGAAGAAACATCTGTAGAAGATGACTAGCAAGTTGGCCAGGGAATGGCCATTCCAAAACCATCGAAATACTTGGTCTTCGAATTAAATGATAATTTTGAAGTTAAGTTGGCACCGGTGACTTTTGGTTTGTGCCTATCAGGAATGGCAGTTGCAACACTGATTATTCCATATCTTGGATTATTCACTGTCCCGACTTATTTGGCAGTACTGTTCGCCTTTGTCTCGGATAAAGCACAGTATGTAGTTGAATCAACTACCGATGAAGACATTGTAATGTTCGAAGAGGAGTAATTGACTAGGGCCTGCCGCCTGGCGGGGCATTGTCGGCATTTCTCTCCGTGCCATTGGGGTCACCATAATTCTGGATTATAGTAACATTCGGGGTCGTCTCGATCAGCCTCTCCGCCGTTATCATTCAAGGCTATCATACTTTGAATAGAGGGCCTAGTCCTCGCGTTCGTGAACCCAGATTAAGTGAAAGCCAAATTGAGTCTTGATGAAGCAATCACATTGGGCTAAATCTTGCTTCCAAACCTGTTTGGAGAAGGCTGGAACCATTTGCTTTTCATGGAACCAACCGAGGTCTCCCTTTTGTTCGGCAGTAGGGCAGGTTGAGTGGTCACGAGCCATTTTTTTGAATGTCTTGAATGGCTTCCTCGATGTTGTGATTTCATCGAGTATAGACTGTGCTTTCGCCTTTGAACCAATTAGGATATGACTAGCATGAGCTCTTCTAAGTGGACCACGCCTCATTCTAATGGCCTCCTCATCACATCGACAAAAATCCGGTCTAATCTATGAGTAGACCACCACATAACTAGAGTAAATACTAGGGCTAAAGTTTTCCCTGAAATGGCATAGAAAATTCCAAGCCAGCCTAGTATGTAAGTACATGCTAATATTAGTGGAATTGGATGACTAGAAATGAGATCTGGTAGCCAATTTAATTGTCTTTTGTGGAGGCCGATAAATAGCATTGCAGATACCTTGAAGAAGAAACTTGGAACGCTAATGCCACTATTTTGGTCACCATATACGGCCTTTACTGGAACATGGGCGATGTGCCACCCTTCCTTGGTAAGGTGCATCAACCACCAGTTAGGATATCCATACCCCTTCCAAGAATTATTCCAATCCCACTGAACCAGTACTTCATGAGCAGTGGCAGTATATCCACATTGAGGGTCACGAATACTTTGTCCGCAAGCAAGTGTGGTGAAAAAAGCTAGAAGAGCAGTTCCAAATCGTCGGAGAAGTGGCATCTTACCCGCCCTCTCTATCCTTTCTCCCTTGACATGATGAGCCTTTGATTCTGCAATCGGTTTCAGCAAAGCCGGCAAATCATTTGGGTCCATCTGGCCGTCACCGGCCATAACAACGGAAATGAAAGGCCGTTCCATTGTTGCGAGAAGATGCTGATGTCCAGCATCGATAGCTGCACCAACGCCTTGCCCATCTAGGGTGACCAAGTCAGCACCCTTGACGACATCTGCGGTTCCGTCTGATGAACCATCATCAACAACAACGACGAGATCGACAATGCCCGGCATGGTCGAAAGGACCCCCGGGAGAAACTCCTCTTCATCGCGTGCTGGGACCACGACTCCGACGTTCCACCCCTCGAACATGGTACTTCCAATGACTGACCAGCCATGAACTTCATGGAGGTTAAGCGCCGCGGAGGGTCTGATGGCGGACCTTCGAGTGGTATTAATGGGGAGCGATATTGAGCTTAGGCTCGTCTCGCTAATCGTTCGTGCTCGTGAAATAGCAGATGATGTTTTACTAATGGACACTGGAAGTAGTGATGGTACAATTGCACTTGCAAAAAAGGTCGAATGCGATGTAATTTCATTCGATGCAAATGCTGATGCTCCTTCACTTGCAAAAGCATTGTTGGAGCATGATGACTCATGCAATGTCCTGCTCGTCAAAATAGATGGTCAATTCAAATTACGTGATTTACCCTTATTGGTAAATCGTGCAAGAGAAAAATGGGATGTTCATTTATCGTTCATCGGTACAACTGCTGATGAAAACATCAATCCACAGAATGTGGTATATCAGTCGGGTAAAGTAAGTCACCTTGCAGCATCGATAGAGGGACTTGTAGAATTATCCAAAGCATCTACTATGGCTGCACCATTCGATTTACCAGATAATTTGAGAGTTCGGGTTTTGACCTCGAAACCGCTTCCTAAAATGCAACAACGTGAATCTCTCGCTTCCGCATCGAGATTTGCGCGTTTATTCTATTGGATGCTAGAAACTAGACATCCTCTCATTATGTTCGGCATACCAGGTGCAATTCTATTCATTGTTGGATACAAACTCAGTGGTAATGTTCTCGATACCTTTAGTGAATGGAATCAGTCCACGATTGGTGCAGGCTTTGCTGTAATCGGTGTTACTTTGATGGGCCTATTTGCCATGATGGTTGGACTAATTCTCTATATCATGGGAAAACAGGTCAAACAGATGCAAGCGCAATATGACGACTTGCCAAAGCGGTAGGCGATAAAATGCAGTACCTAATTTGCTTCGATATGGACAGAGTATTAGTCGATCATATGTCTACTTGGCAGTATGTTTACGACCAATTAGAGATATCAAATGCTGATGCATTTAATCTATACAACCAGGGACTGCTCGATGAATGGGATTGGTTGAAGATGGATCTGAACCTAATCAAGACGAAGTACCCAGATATTGATGATGATTCCCTAAGAGCGCGTTGTAAAGGAACGCCTCTAATGGCTGGTCTGAAAGAATGCCTTAGTTGGTTAATCGAAAACGGACACGAGGTTGCCATTGTTAGTGGTGGGATGCAAGAAACTGCACGAGAGATTAGCTGCATGTTCCCTTCAGATAAACCTTGGAGTAAACGCTGGGGTGGCATCAATCCACATTGGGGTCTCGAGACTGTATTTCATGTATTCACAAATGGCTGGCTAAGGAAAAGCGATGGTGGCATTGATGACTATGGAAGGTACCAGGTCCAGATGAATGGTAAGGGCACAATCGTACAGATGCTCCAGCGTCGTTTAGGCATTCCACTCGAAAGAACAGTTTCGATTGGAGATAGTGCAGGCGATATTGGAATGTTTGAGCAAAGTGGCCTCTCAATTTGCTTCAATCCATGGGATGAGCAACCAGTTGCGATTGCTGGTACTACTATTCGAGACAAAGACTTGCGTCTTGTCCTCAAATGTATTCAGGATTTCATCAAGGCGTGACTCTACGAGAATCACGTGGGAATGGAATGACCTCTCTGATGTGGTCCGCTCCACTTAACCATGAACAAACTCGATCGACTCCGAGTCCAAATCCACCATGTGGGACTCCGCCATATGTTCGAGTATCGATGTAGAATTGATATGGCTCCCGAGGCACACCTTCCTCATCTATTCGAGCAAGAATTTCTTCCTCAGACCATGTTCGCTCTCCACCACCGACGATTTCTCCATAGCCTTCAGGAGCAAGCAAATCGTGACACAGAACATAATTTCCATCATCGGGGTCGACTCGATGGTAGAATGGCTTAGCGATTTTAGGATAATGGGTTAGGAAATGAGGGACCTCATAATCTTGGGTGAGAATTTTCTCCTTAGAGTAATCCAAATCCTGTCCCCATTCGATTTCGACATTCATTCCCTGTAGAGTTTCAATGGCTTCATCATAGCGAATACGAGGGTATGGATTATCAGCATAACGAGCAATTAAATCGAGGTCACGGTCTATCGAGTTGAGTTCTTCTTCCCTCTCTTCAAGAACAGTACGTGCAATATGCCGTACAAGCCCTTCTCCGTGAGACATTATTTCGGCGTTAGAAGCCCATGCCACTTCCATCTCGGCGTGCCAGAATTCAGTGAGGTGACGTCGAGTACGGCTCTTTTCCGCTCTGAATGATGGAGCAATGGTGTACAAGCGCTCTAAGGCAGGCATTGCTGCTTCTGCATAGAGTTGCCATGATTGAGTAAGGTAGGCTTTGCGACCAAAGTATGGTACCTCGAATAGTGTTGAACCACCTTCTACCGCTCCAGCAACAAAATTAGGTGCTTGGTATTCGGTGAAATCTAGATCTCGGAAGTATGAATGAATTGCTCCAAAAACGCTGGAACGAATTTTCAGCATATTCGTCATGCGCCCAGTACGAAGGTAGAGATGGCGATTATCGAGAAGGAATTCAGTTTCTCCTCCATCGGCAGCTTGCATTGCCGATTCTGTAATCGGGAATGGGGTCTCTGCCCTGACTGCACCAATCACTTCTGCACTGCTAACGATTAATTCATGTCCACCCGGAGCACGCTCGTCTGCATTTACGACTCCTTTGAGGATTAGTGATGCTTCGATAAGAGCGCCTTTGAGAGATTCAAACGCTTCATCACCAAGTGTTTCACGCTTAGCAACGCACTGAATAGTACCTGTAGAATCTCTTAGAACTACAAAGCGGATTTTGTTCGAACCACGAGTTCTTTTTACCCAGCCTTTCAATTCAACCTCGGCCCCATCATGGGCACCAGCCTGGACATCTCCAATCCAGAACTCCTTCGCCATGTTACTGCGTGTAAGGCATGGTGCTTGAATGCTCGGCTTGTCGAGGCTCGTATAGAAAGCATGAAACCCTAGCGATGTCAATAGTAGATTCATGGCTCGTACTGTGGTCTATGCCCTTGGTGGCAACGCTCTTTCTTCGCCGGATGGATGCGATGAGGAGGATACAGCGTTAGTACTAGCCAAAGTGATGAGCGATGTCGTCGATTTATTGGAATCAGGATGGCGAGTCGTTGTAACTCATGGCAATGGTCCCCAAGTTGGACATCTCCTCGAATTGGATGCTGAAACACCTATGGATTCCTGGGTCGCAGCCACACAAGGAATGATTGGGCATTCGCTTTCGATTAATTTAGATTCGATTCTCAGGAGACGCGGAAGACCGGAGAGGACTGCGGTTCTTCTAACGCGAGTTGAAGTCGATGGTGCTGATGAGGGATTCAGTTTACCGACAAAACCAGTGGGCCCAATCCTCGATGATGATACTGTGATGAGTCGAGATTGGGATATTGCTGAAACCATAAATGGCCCTAGGCGAGTCGTAGCTAGCCCTTTGCCGATGCGAATTCTAGATCTCCAAGTGATTCAAGCCTTAGTTAATCAACACGCAGTAGTAATTTGTGGCGGTGGTGGTGGCATTCCAATCATCGATAAAACTAGCCATTATTCAGGAGTGCCTGCGGTAATCGACAAGGATCGATTATCAGCCTTATTAGCAGTAAGATTAGATGCTGAGGCATTGATTATATCAACAGCAATCGATGCAGTGCGAACTGGTTTCGGAACTGAGAATGAGATTTCACACAGTGTATTATCACTTGATCAATGTGAGGAATTTATGGCTGCAGGAGAATTTCCTTCTGGTTCGATGGGACCCAAAATTGGAGCACTAATGGAAGCGGCATTACACCGTCCTGGTCTCGCTTCGATTCTATGCGCACCCGGAGATGCATTGAAGGCAATTCGTGGTGAAACTGGAACGACAATTAGAGCCTGAAATTCTAGCGGGCCATACGGGGTTCGAACCCGCGGCCGACGGATTAAGAGTCCGTCGCTCTACCTGACTAAGCTAATGGCCCACCCCGCCGTCCTGAATCCCGTATTTCAACCTACTGTGAGAGTCGGCCACCGGGCTTGACGAAGGTCTCGATACCATCTCCACCTGCAAGCACAACTGCATCACACATTCCGTTGAACAAACCAACTTGAACAACCCCTGCAATCATCAATACATTTCGTTCGCATTCAATGGGGTTTTCGATAGTTGGCCCTGTATGAGCATCAGCAATCATATTCCCATTATCTGTGATGACTGGACCATTACCCGCCATCCGAATATTGACTCGACAGTCGAGAAGACGAGAGAGTCCTCGAACAGTTGCTTCATGTGAGAAGGGAGTTACTTCAATCGGGAGAGGAAATGCCCCTAGGGTCTGGACACGCTTTCGAGCATCGGCAACAACAACCATCGCTGCGCTTTCTTGAGCTACGATTTTTTCTCGGAGAAGTGCGGCGCCTCCACCCTTAATCAACTGGAAATTGGGGTCGTATTCATCAGCACCGTCAATCACAATATCTAGGCCATCTAGTTCACTGAGTTCAACAAGAGGTATTCCTACTTTAGTTGCTAATTCTTCAGTGGCAAGACTCGTAGGTACTCCTACGATTTCCAATCCCTCTTCTGACATCCGGCGACCGAGTTCAATCACGGTGTGTTTCACTGTCGAACCGGTACCCAGCCCAACTTTCATGCCGGTCTTGACAAAGTCACATGCAGCGATTCCAGCCGCTTTTTTGAGTGCCTCAACATCGGACATGTACTTGCCGAGAAGTCTGAAGTCGATAAGTCATGCGAAGGCGAATTACTGAAGTGCTTGTGCGCCATGCCGTAGGCATGGTGCGGCCGAGATTAGCAATTTTTCTCGTCCTCATGTTCAGCATTACACCTTACATGCCAATGGTAGATGCCGAAGTAATCATGGTTGGGTCTACAAAGGAAGTAGTCATTGGTTCAGGCCCAAACGGTGTCTCAGGCGCATTTGAAATCGAAGTTCCTGTTGGCGAGGTAGTTACTCAACTGGAATTGGAGATCATGCCAAAGGTGTGGCCGGTTGATGAAGTAGACATTTTCGAAACCAAATCTGATTTCAATCATCCTGAGGCTATAGTCGATGGCGCCGATTTAAATCAAACAGGTCTACGTATTCTTCCAATCGGTTATGAATGGGATTTCGAGGGCTCAGCCCAAGGCTGGACAATGGGTGGAGGCGGATGGGCCCACGGCTACGATTCAACATTAGGCGCAACCGGGGGGGTGCATTCCGGCGTTAGTGCAATTTACACTTACAATGGAAATTATCCCAATAATATGGGTACTACATACTATGCAACTTCGCCAGTTCTAGATTGCACATCGTGCAGTGGAACTTGGGACCTGAAGTATTGGCGCCGCCTTGGTGTAGAATCATCATCATGGGATCACGCATATGTTCAAGTGAAAAATACTGCAGGTAGTTGGGCTACAGTCTATTCAAATAGCGGTTCAGTGAGTGAGAGTAGTTTCACTCAGATTAGTCATACTGTGACTTCTTATGTAAACGGTAATGCAAATTTCCAGATTAGGTTTGGACTTGGAAGAACCGATAGTTCGGTGACTTATACAGGATGGAATGTCGATGATGTTCTACTGGAGCCTAGAGGCAATGTTGGTACAGGAACAGCCAATTGGACCTCACCTGGATTCGAATCTCGTGGTTTACTGTCATTCGATGCAGAGGTTCCCAGTGGGGCATTATTCAAATGGAGTCTTATCGATGCCGATGATGGCACGTACATCAATGGTTTCAGAGACCGAATGGACTTGATGGCTGACCTCAATTCGATACCAGCGAACAAAGGCGAGCTCAAATTAGTGGTTAACATGGAATCCTCAGGAGTTTCTCCTGTGATTCATTCGATCAGAATTGGTGGTTCAGTCGTTGAAGGCTTCCACGAAGACCCTACTCCTAGAGGTTGGATGGGCCATACTGGTTTCGGGAGCAATGGAGCGACAGGGAGTTCAACCTTCGAATCACCGGAGTGGGTTTCGACCACTCCATTTTCTAGAATCGATGTAAGTTTTTCACGAACTGGAAGCGGAACTCTTGAGGCATCATTCGATGGTGGGGCCTGGGGTATTATTCCTGAATCTGGATTGCACACACTAGAATATCCGGCCACTTCTGTACAGGTCCGCTTTGTAGGAAGTAGTTCATGGGCAATTAGCTATTTCTCGATGGACTTACATCGGAACTCTTTCCCACTTAATTCTGGAATTGATGTAGGCTTAGATGGCACCGAAGAATTAGTCTTCGGACACCCCTCCTCAAATTCGACTTGGTTATATCAATCAGACCTGCTTGGGGTAGACGATATTGTACTTTCATCGACCGGTGGGAACACAACAATTCCATTCCAATATAGCGGACTCAAGAATATTCGTTTCTTCGTTACTCCTGTCGAAGCACCAATAGATGACTTTTCTATAAATGTCAGCACTGGAACCTTATCATTCCCTATTAATCTCGGTTTTATATCTGAACCTACACTAGTAGAATTCACCGAAAATGAAATTCAAGATATCCTAAATGCACAAGCGGGTAATACTTTCACTTGGACTTCTACAGCCGAACAGAAATTCAGTGAAGTCAATATCGAATTATCGTCAACATCCGGTGGTGATGTTTCGATTAGTGGTTTGTCATCAATGGCGTGGTCAGGCGTGAATACTGCTCAACTCGACGAAATGATGATTCGCTCCATTAATGCTGAATTAGCAAATTATCAAGTGGTCAACGGCTCCCGAATAATTGCGATTCCCTTTGTCTCCGATAGCCCTACGGCTTTCGCAGTCGAGTTGCTGGATATTGGCCTGACCGGTTCTCCAGATCCAATCTCAATCACAATGACAAATTTTACTGAGACTTTAGTTGCAGGAGAGGACTGGTATGAATTCACTACAGTGTTCGATTTCTCTCCACTCGGCGTTAGCGATCCGCGTTCCCAGATGATTAGTGAGGCTTGGACAATACGAATTGATATCGATGGTTCAACCTTTGGTTCTGGGGCAACTTGTCAGATTACTACCGATATTTGCACTCCGGGCTATGGGCTACTCATCGACACATTTTCGCATTCATTTAGTGGTACGGAAATAGAATTCACACACCGAGTGAGGTTATCTTCAATATGGCCAAGTGATGAAGCTGCTTCTGTAAAGACATCTATCAATATGGGCGGACGTTTATCCCAACCAGCCACTCTCGAATTTGGTGAGGGATTGGCTAGAGGGATAGAGCAGGATATCGAAGTAGTAGATTGGAGAATCATCTCCCCAGCAGGAATACCTACTCCTTGGGATGCAACATATTACGACCCAGACCTCACCTCCTCAGTAGAGGTATATCTCAATTTTAATTCACTGGATGACCATCCTCGTACAGGAGCTGTCACTGTGCAATTATTGCTTGATGGTGCAGTAGTAGACACCAGCACCGACATCTCAAATGGGGTAGTCAATCTCTCTTTCCAGGCAGACCCTTTAGCATCAAAAATAGACCTAGAAGTCAAAGTAGCACCGATGTATGACCAAGACTTGTTCTGGAGAGTACCGCATAATGCTACATTCCTAATCGATGACCAAGCGCCTTTGCTATTAGATTCGAATGTGGCGCGCTATGACCATCGGCCACTTGGATTGCAATTTGCAATGAATTTTGATATTGGTGACCGACCGGTCCTTCCAAGTCATGCCCAGATTACCTATTCTCGTTCGTGGGAAGGATTTTCACTTATTTCGGAGGATCTAGTACAACCAGAGAATCTTTCGAAAATCCAGGGAACTTACAGTTATTTGATGGATACTCAAGGTGCTTCAGAAGGTGACTTCATCACTGGGTGGATAGAAGTGGTGGACCCTGCAGGACATCTCTTGGATGGAGGAAGCCCCGCAGACCCGCTATTCACTGTTAGAATGGGTGATGATGGAGCTCCACTCATTGGCGAGGAAGGACTTGGTTGGGCATTGGGTGATAGTGATTGGCTTCATCCAGGAGATATTCAGATTCTTCATATTCCTCTTCATGATGAGAATGGATATGGCGATATCTCAGAAGTAATTATCGATATGGCTTCTGATTCCAATGAAAACTTGACCATTACTTGGCGCCCGACAGAGGATACCTGTGAATCCTCATCATCGGCCATGAATATCGAAAGTTGCTCGGTTCTTGGCGAGACTAGCCATTTCGATCAAGATTTCACACTTGCAGTTGCAATTATGTTTGATTGGGATTTCAATCCCGATACTTCGATACAACGCAGAATTCAAATTACGGCAATTGATGATTCTGGTCAATCAGCACGCCATGAAATCAGTAATTTACTTTGGACATATTCAAGTGAAATCGAAGTTAGTTCGGATTCAGTAGAATTTGCAGACTCATCGTCCTTTGTGGCGGCAGGAAGCGAAATAGATCTCTCCGCTGAAATCATTTGGACAAAGGATGGCTCAGCAGTGATGCAAGTTGTGGATGTAGTAGCATCAATTGATGGTGCTCAACAGTATGGATTGGCAGTAAATGGTAGTATGCTGATGACCATTACAGCCCCAGAAATTACTGGTATTCACCCGATTACACTCGATATCGTAAATTTGCCCATCGGGGGGATTGATAGAACCGATAGTGAGGAAGTAATGGCATGGTTAGTTGTTGATTCTCACGCACCTAGGGTCATAGAAATGCTATCACCTAATCCAAATAATGTTGTTCAAGAGAGGGATTGGGAAAATCTTGAATTTGAGATTATGTTTAATGAAACTGAAGGACTTGATACCGATTCGATGAGATTGCATTGGCTGATAGTCCCAGCCGGCTTCAGCATGGTTGAACTCGCTTTGCTCGGAGGCAATTCCTCGATGGAGTTGATTGCTGGTACCGGCAGCGGCAATTCGATACCAATGGCTGCAACAGTGAATTTAGCCACGTATATTCCAGACGATAGTAGAGGTGCAGCACTCGACATATGGGTCTGGGTGACCGGCAACGACCTCGCAGGGCAAGAAATGGATGATGCATTCAATTCACGAGATTCGCCAATTGCGATATTGCGTCTTGCTCATCGCCAGCCGATCATCGAATTTTCCGAGGACGATATTACACTCAGTAGACCGGTTATCGAAGTGAGGGACCGAATAAACATCGGTTTGACCTTGTACAATTACGGATTGGTAAATGGTACTACAAGTGTCAGAATAGAGGCAGTACATGCAGATGGGACACGTGACCTAATCACTGTGGATGAGTATATTGTGCCGGCTGAAGGTTCACTTACCAAAGAGCATCTATGGATTCCGGAAATCGAAGGTGCCGTTTGGATAGAAGTTAGTTTGCCTGACGGTACGATAGTCAGAACCTCTCCTCAACAGGTTGACGAAGGTTCGAGCACTTTTGTGATTGGTGGTTTTGACAAAGCCGATGGAGGGATGATGGCATTATTCAGTACCATAATTGGACTATTACTTCTGCTTCTGGGCTATCTTCTAATGACCTCGCCAAAGCGAAAAATGACTGAAGAAGACTACATCTGAACACTCAATGGTTTCAATAAGGGTGGGGCCCCGAGCCTAACCGGAGGGTGCAGGAGGACTGCTGACAGACTTCGAGTCTGAGGAAAGTCCCCTCTCCACAGTGCAGGCGGTCGACACAAGTCGTGGTTCAGAGATGAGTCGGTCAATGGTGCAGAAACGAATGATGCGTGGTGTGTACGATGAATCCGAGAGGACGAGATTGCCACAGCGTCGATGAGACGAGCAACCCCGTTGGAGCAAGTCCAAACAGTCCCGCTTATGCGGCACGTTCAGGGACAGGTAGGACGCTTAGTTGAATGCAGTCACCGAAAGGTAACAGAAAGGGGCTTACTCCCTGCACCCTCCATCTCATTCGAGAATGGCATCTACCGCTTCCATACGTTCATCGGTGAGAACAACTCCATCACCGAAGTCGATGAAATCACCACCACCGCGAATCCTTCCAGCGACTATATGGTGTGCAGTTAGCGCAGCTGGTAGCAAGAATGCACTTGTCAAGAATGCAAATGCGATCAATAGCATCATCAGAATGAAGAAGTTCTCAAGTCCAGGGAATGCGACGAAGAACCCTGCTCCTAGTCCAGCTACGGTTGTTGCAGTGGTCTCGAAAATAGTCTGTCCTGTTTTCTCAATGGTCTTGGACATACCATGAGCGGTTTCACCCTCTTCGACAATCCGGTGCATTACGTGAATAGCATCATCAACACCGATTCCAAATACGATGGTTCCAATCATCGCTGTGAAGATGTTGACATTTACATCATCAGATGTCATTAACAGAGGCTGCCAGATGATTACAACGGCGACGGGTATCATTGTATAGAATCCTAAGCGGGGCGAACGGAACACTATCATCATCACAATTGTAAGGATAATTAGTGTGAGGATAGTAGTGTAATTCTGTGTATCATGGATTCCTTCGTTAATGTCCAAACTAACTGGCAATCCACCAGTTAATTTGCTAGTTTCAATTCCCGGCTCTTCCATTGGTTCATTGAGCATATCGTCGATATCGTCTCTCAATTCGCTTGCGACACGGAGATTGATGTATGGTTGGGTGACATAGACTAGAGCTTTGTCTCCAAACTCATTGGTGAGCATCCATTGTACTTCTTTGGATAGTGTATCAAAAGCTACATTCACCATATCATTTCGTAGATGTTCCCTTCCTTTCCCATCAGTACTTGTCGCATCTAGTAATATCCATGTGGCGCAATTGGCACTATTCGAGGTCCAGCATTCATCATGGAGGAGATCCCAGAGACTTCCCTCATAGAGCGATAAATTGGTAGTGGGCTCTGTCAGTGATACTGGAATTGCTTTGAGGAAAGTGATTACGCTTGTTGTATTGGTATAGTTCACTTGGCCAATCCGTTCTTCAAGTGCATCCATCGCATCGAGAACACTCAGATTCCGTATCTTGTGTTCCTCCTGGTTTGCGTGTTTGGATACATCAAAGATGAAGAGAGATGTCTGTCCGCCACTGAAGGTGTTTGAATATTCAACCATTGCATCCATTGAGTCAATTCCCTCTGGTGCCTCTGATGAACCGGTAATCGGTTTATCCATTTCATCCATATTGGAGAGTCCAAAAATTGTGAGAGACCCTGTGAGAAGTAGAACCACTGCGAAATGTTTGATCGGTATTTTGGAAATTGAGCCCCACAAGTTATCCGAAATTAGTGAAGTTCGTTTGTTGAATTTCAGTAGCCAGGCCAAAGTGGGTACTAATATCATCGAGAACACGAGCGTTGAAAGAATACCTACGACCAAGGTTAGTCCAACGGACCTAATCGGAACAATAGATACAATATTCGGTGCGATTAATACAGAAAATCCAATCACAGTTGTTGCTGCAGAAAGCAATACTGCGATGCCAGTAGTATTTGCCATTTCGATTACACACGAGCGGTAAAATTCCGTATCCCAGATATCTGGAACCTCATTTGGAACTTGCCCTTTCCTTCTCCTTCTCTCTAATTCATCCACTGCCTTATCAATTCGTTTACGCCGCACTTCTTCGATACGATTGACCATATGCAAGGCATAGTCTACCCCCAAACCAATCAATATCGGGAATGTCGCCACAATCATTGGAGTCAGTGTCATATCGAGCAGAACCGACATTCCAAATGTGACAGCCAAAGCCATGAGAATGGGTGCTCCTGTGATGATTACAACCTTCCAACTACGGTGTAGCAAGGTGATGATTATGATTGTCAATAGTAAAGAAATCGGCATCATGTTAAGCAGATCATCATAGATAGATTCTGAAATATCTTCAAGAATCTTTGAGAGACCGGTTTGAGTCATGGTCGTTTTACGGTATTCTTGCGGACGATTTTCTTCGGAGATTATGTCTTCAACGTGTTGAAAGAAATCTCTAAAATTATCTGCGAAGTCAGTTGTTGACATATCGTGATGCATGCCGATGATAATTGCTGTAGTATCCCACACACCGTCGCCATTGGTATCTTTCACCAATGCATCGAATCCTCCATCAGCCTGACTAACGATTTCATCAATACGCCTTTGTTCATCAGGAATCGCATACAGCCCCCCTCCTGATTCTGGCGATGCCTCGAATGCAGTACAATCGATTAATTCCATGGTGATTCTTTCACCGGTATTATCGCACATTGCACTCTCGAATCTACCATCACTGGAATTTATTTCCTTAACAATTTGTGGGAATGAGATAATCCACAATACTCCATCATTGCGCCCATGGTCCTCTTTATCCCAATCTATACCGTTATCCGTCAGACCAGGTCCACGGATTTCATCATCACCTTCAATCCAAGATAATTCATGCATAATATCTACATTAGAAATATTAGATGTATCATTCGTGAAAATAAGTGGATCTTCCACATTTCTTGTTTGAACATAGATGATTGCTACATCGGTTGACCATTCTTCCCTTACCTCTAGTAGCAGGTCTGAGGATTCGGCATCTTCAGGTAAGAAAATCTCTACATCGTAGACGATCTGGTCCTTGAAATCAGCACCAACATTGGCGAACCAAGCTGACATAATCAGCATTAGTAATAGAGTGGTTTTTGGTTGGGCAATAAGAATCGAGTACATCGAGTCTAAGCGCTCTTCAGTGCCCTCTTTTACTCGGCGCCTATACTCAGTGAAACGACTAGAGCCCTCCGCCATGAATCTACGGGGTCATAGCAAGGCCATGAAGGCTTTCTCGTCAGAGGTCGGAATCAGCCAAACCGAATTCCCTAACGAGTAGGTGCCGAATGAAATTGCGAGCAGATTGCAATACTAGCCCTGTAGCCATCAATGATAATCCAAGTACACTAATCCAGACAGCAGTCAGACCTGAGCCGACCATGCCATCAACAACTGTTGTGAAGTTGTTCACAGTGTTGATCCCCATCGCTGCACCGGTTGCGAATAAACCTGCACCTGGTATTCCAAGTACGAGTAACGGCTTCTTTTGCGATAGTGAAAGCATTGCCCAGGATAGCACGGTAAAACCATGGCTGATAGCAGTAAAATTACTTCCTTTGGGAACATCGTACCGAATGATTGTCGGTACTTCTTTGATTACCAATTCCTTTACATGTGCATCTTCAAGCATTTCTAAAGAGAGTTCCATTCCCTCTGCATCGAATC
>JASLKC010000055.1 GCA_030747785.1 Candidatus Poseidoniaceae archaeon
AAGGCAATGGTTTGAAAAATTGGGAAACAACATCTTTTGAATATGAATATACAACTGGGCCCCCTACAATAAATTCGAGAGCTATATCGTTCTTAGGTCCCGGAGCATTTGATGAAGGAGTATTGGCAGACAGATATTCTGCAAATATAATTTATGATATGGGCGAATGGTCTTCTCCAGAAGTTGTTGAGGAGAGAAGAGGAGTATTCCTTCCATCAGACCTAGCTAGTGATGCTGGAGCTGCTGTCGGAGATGAAATTGACAAATTGACATTCTTGTACACTACAGTAAGTGCCGAACCTGGTGGACTGGAAGAGGATGATTGTGATGGCGAGATATTTGTTAGTGCAGAAAATGGATTTATGCATTGTCAAAAGCCTATGATGATTACAAATCTAACCGTTCTAGGAATCTATGAACCATGGCCTCAAGGAAACCCATCTCTCCCCGCAAATCCGATTTATACAACTTGGACTGTTTTGGATGAAGAAGATAAAATCAAGCTAATGGATAGTGACCACTTCTACCTAGGTGTCACAATAGACCGTTCGCTGCTACCAACAACCTCGACAGATGATGCTGCTGAGTGGCTTGAAGGATTGAGGTCAGATGTAGAGGGACAATCTTATGCTGATGGTGAAATTGAATTGTATTATGTTGATATTATCAGTGGAACTATTCTATTCTTGAACATCTTCCTTGCATTAATTCAAACATTTGATTATATCATCATGATTCCAATCGTTGTTCTTTCTCTATCAGTATTGGTTTACGGATTGATATTATCATTGGAACAAAGACGTAGAGAGATATCTATTCATCGAGTCATTGGTGCGACATCTAAAGGTTTACGCGGTATGATCCTAATGGAATTAGGCGTAATTTCATTTGTTGCTTGGTTGATTGGTTATCTGTTAGCTATGGCTGCTGTACCCGTAGTTTTGGCAAGTGTAGGATTCATGCAATTTAGTTCACTCGGATATAGTGTAGATCCTCGTTTAAGTTTAGGTTCTACCATATTCACCGCCTTGACCACATTAGGTCTTGCGCTAATATTTGGTAGAACGAAAGCTAAGGATTTCATGGAGATTGAAATAGATGAAGGCGTAAGTAGGGTTCAAATCAAGAATAAGCCGAAAGTTTGGCTACATTGGACCATGCTATTTATTGGAATGTTAGCCGTAATGGACACCTGGCTAGAGATGAATGGTAGTGAAGATGGACTTTACTCCAACTTCTTCCTCGAGGGATTATTCGGGATATTCGGGCCATTCTTCTTGTGGATTGGCGGTGCATTATTGCTTGGTAGAATAGGCGCAGCTGGACCCAAAATCATGCAGTTTTTCTTTGGTCGTTCCAGTCTATTATCAGATGTTAAGCGTGGCCTAAAAGGCAGTGGTTCAACTGAATCAGTAAACCGTTTAGCAGTAATTATGTTGCTCACATTATCGATTGTAACCTTGGCTGCAGTTCAAGGCTATACAGGCACTGTTGTAGATGAAAAGACAGCATCTGCAACTGTTGGTAGCGATTTACAGGTCGTTTCGATTGACAATCTCACCGCAGAACAAATCGAGTCGGCGATTGTAGAAATTAGTGGGGATGATATTACTGCAAATGCAGTAAGTGTACCTCTTGTTCTTTTGAAACCCGAAGATGGTGATTCTTTACCGGTTTATGTCTTGATGAATGAAACAGTAAATGTCATGGATTGGGATGCCCAAGCAGTACCTGGTGATTCTACAAGTGATGCATTGAAGGCTTACAGTGAAGGTGGATTTTCTGCAGGCGTAGACGCTGCATATGCGTTAGACCTGTGGGGTTCAGGTCGTGAAGGTGATAGTGATAGAGGAGATGAATTACTTTCAGCAAACGATGATAGAAGTGAAAACAAAATCCTAATTTGGGAAGAATATAATTTTAGTTTCGTTGAAGCAGATGATGGTGAAAATGAAAGTTTCTTTGAAACCATGCAGAATGCATTTGAAACATATGGTGAATCTACAATCACAGACCTCTCAGAGACTGACTTAAGCGGTCAAGATCTTTCCCAAAGAGATTTCAATTTGGCCGACCTTAGCGGTGCAAACCTTAGTGGTGCAAACCTTAGCGGTGCTAATTTATCACAGGCGTTATTAGTGGGTACTAATCTAAATGGTGCCAATTTAACAGGTGCAAATTTAACCAATGCAATAATCTGGGAATTCTCACCATCAATGGTTGGAACACAATTAGATGGAGCAAAGTTGACTGGTGCATGGGGAGAATTTACTCTAAACCAATCCAATATCTCAGACACAACAATTTGCCCCGATAATAGTTTAGGAAACGACACCTCTTGTATAGAAGGCCCAGCGCAAACACCTCCTCCATTGGCAGCAGCAGCTTTGTCATCAGGAGTCAAATTACAATATACGATTATTGAGCATAATTCTACAATGCGCTATATTGGCACTCATGAGTTCATACCTGGTATTTCGACAGAGTTTATGGAAGGAAGCCTCATAATTGGCGAGACCTCATTTAGAGAATTAGTCGGAGACGATTATGTTGACAATTTGACTACTACAACTTGGATTGTTCGTGTTGAAGGTGTTAGTGGAGATGATCTTTCAGCACTCCGTGCTAATATTGAAGCAGACTCCCGATTCGATAGTGCTCAAGACTGGGAAACCGCTCATGAGTTGGTAGAGAGAAATGGCGGACTAATTTTTGGTACTCCCGGGTTACTGAGTTTACAATTCGTAGTCGCTAGTATCGCTGCTGTTGCTTCTGCTTTCGTATTCCTTTCACTAGTTCTTAATCAGCGTCAAAAGGAATTAGCAGTATTACAAGCGATTGGGGCAAGCCCTAACCAAATTATCAGATTGGTATTATTCGAGATTCTGTCAATCGTCATAGTATCGATGGCATTAGGCATGTTCTTGGGAATGGGATTAGCATTATCCTTCAATGGATTATTCGATGTATTCGGATATATTTTCCAGTTATTCGGTGGTTCAAGTACGCCGATTGGACGTGAATTAGTGTGGCCATGGACTCAGTTAGGAATCGTCGCCTTGGCGGTGTTCTCTGCTGTTGTATTCGCACTATTATTGACAACACGCAAAGCACTGCGTTCAGATTTGTCTAGTGTGCTAAAGGGGGAGTGAATATGGTTGAAAATAAGGACTCAATCCTAAGTGCAAATGCACTTTATCATGTTTATACTTCTAAGGCAGAAGACGGCAACGTAGTCGCTTTACGAGGCTTGCATGTCGATGTAAAGAAAGGAGAGGCTGTAGCCGTAGTAGGGCCTTCAGGATCGGGTAAATCTACATTGTTGAAGTGCCTTGGTGGATTGATGAAACCAAGCGCTGGTAATGTTTCACTAGATGGTAAAAATATGACTAGACTAACCGGACAAGAATTGGTTGAATTACGGCAAAAGACGGTATCATTCATCTTCCAAGAAGGTAACCTATTGCCACATCTTTCTGCAAGAGACAACATTGCTCAGCCGCTACGCAATCAGGGAGTTGCTCCAAAGGTTGCCCTGAAGGCTGCTGATGAAATGATGGAGAGATTAGGAATACTTTCCAGAGCAAAGGCGGTTCCAGCAAAACTTAGTGGTGGAGAACAACAAAGAGTTGCAATTGCCCGTGCTTTAATCACCAATCCACGATTGATTCTAGCCGATGAGCCAACAGGTGCTCTCGACCCAATTACTTCTAGAGAAGTACTAAAATTGTTCAAGGAATTACACCAAGACGATGGCGTTTCATTCCTGATTGTTACCCACTCAAAGGAAGTAGCAGCATTCGCTAATCGCTCTCTTGAACTCCGTGATGGACGGTTCGTAGCAGAACACGGTGATGATGTTGAGATCACAAATCTCAGTAAGGGCCGAGAACTACTCGTCGACGAAATGGGAATGGTAACATTCCCACCAGACTTGCTCACAAGGATGGGTGGACCAGGTCGATATTCGGTTGATGATGTCTCAAGTGGTGCTTTGAAATTGGTTGGAGAATCGGTTTCTGATATCGGTGAAATGGTTCTTGCTACCAAGTGCCCTGCTTGCAAGTTCGACTACGAGTCGAGCGATGAGCAAGAGTGTCCGTCATGTGGTTCAAGCAGGCCAATGGTCGAAGCTTGAACAGAGCATCTGACGGGTTAATTTGGAATTCCAAATGTTCAAAAGGAAGGACACAAATCTAATTTTATGACTGAAATTAAGACAGTTCCAGCAACCGAAGAAAGTCTGATTGTACAAAATGATACACACGGATTTGATCAGAATCCAAATACAGAACCCCCGGTAATGCATGATGTATTGATCGATGGCCAGCCAGCGAAAGCTGGAGTGGGTTCCTTTGGAGCATACAGTACACGAATAGTATTGTTATTCGACCCACCTCATCCAGAATGGGGAGATGAATTTGCTACCAAGTATTTCATTTTCGATGAAAAAAACCCAGGCGTATTAAATTGGGGACATGATGGAAAAAGTTTCCAAATTGAAAAGATAGCAGAATAATCTCTCTGAGACTACCTTTTCAAGAACATTCACATGTAAACAGCGCTTGGCCATGCTAAGTAGAGAACTAGATTCTCAATGTGGTGTTGTAATGTCTGACGAATATAGTGGATGGGACCCGGGACGACCAGGCCACGACCTCCTAGATATTCTGAAGGATGAAATACGTACAAAGGGTCAACCAAGCGCTGAAAGAGTGCGTGAAATTGCCAACTTAACCGGAACAACTGCGGCAAAAGTACGCGGCGTAATCGGATATTATACCGAATTAAAGCCTGATAATTCCACTGTTCGAGTCTGTATGGGTGAATCTTGTAGAGCTCGCGGTTCAGAATTGGTTGCAGAATTTCTTGCGAAAGAAGGCGATACCGTAGGGATATTGCATTGTGCAGGTTTGTGCACTAGTGGCCCTGCGGTTTTGCGTGATGAAACGGTAGTTCCAATGGGTAGCACAGGTACTGGGCTGCAATTATTCGTTAGCATGGACAGTATTAGCCAGAAATTAGGTTCAGAGGAAGTCGTACAATCACTAATTCAAGAATTAGATGAGAATGTGTCAATCACTCGAACCGGTAGCAGAGGACTATTCCACCTTGAGCCAATGGTCGAAGTTGATATCGACGGCACTCGTCATGCATTTGGGCCAATCCAGTCCGGAGATGTTTCCTCTTTGGTGAGTGCGATTACCAATGGTTCTGCAAGTGAGCACCCCGCAGCCCTTGGCCCAATTGATTCACTTCCGGGATTGAGTTCTCAAACTCGATTTGCCTTGGCAAGAATGGGTATCGGAAATCCACTTGACCTTGAAGCACAGCAAGGCCTGGGGGCATATTCAGGTTTGAATAAAGCGAGAGATGGTGGGGCTGAATTGGTATTACAAGAACTCGAAGCAGCAGGTCTCCGCGGAAGAGGCGGTGCTGGATTCCCTACACATTTCAAATGGAAATCAGCGATGGAACAAGGCGATCCAGTCAAGCACGTCGTTGCTAATGCAGACGAAGGAGACGCCGGCACTTTCATCGACAGGATGTTGATGGAAGGAGACCCACATTCACTGATTGAGGGAATGCTGATTTGTGCAGAAACGATTGGCGCATCACAAGGCTGGGTCTACTTACGAAGTGAATACCCTCAAGCAAAGAGAATTTTGCAATCCGCAATAGATAGCGCTCGAGAAGCAGGTATTCTTGGTGAGAATTTTGATATCACAATCGCCCTTGGTGCTGGCTCATATGTTTGCGGCGAGGAAACCGCATTACTCGAGAGCCTAGAAGGGCGTAGAGGCGAGGTAAGAGCACGACCACCTTATCCAACAGAACAGGGATTATTTGGTCATCCAACAATCGTGAATAATGTTCTGACATTTTCAATGGCTGCAGCAATTATGCGTGAAGGCGGCAGTGTGGTTGGAAGTATTGGAACGGAACGAAGTAAGGGCACAGTAGTTGCTCAAATTTCTGGTGATGTTGGAATTCCAACTTGCGTCGAGGTGCCATTTGGTGGCAGTGTTGCCGACCTATTCAGGGACCATTCATCGCTCGATGAAGTCGTTGCAGTACAGGTAGGAGGACCTCTTGGTGGTGTCTTTGCCGCCGAAGAATTAGAAAATATTGAACTCTCATTTGAAGGGCTATCTGCTGCAGATGGCTTACTTGGCCACGGTGGTTTTGTTTGCTATGGCAATAAGTTCAATCCGCGTTCCGAAGTTCTTGGTTGGATGCGTTTCTTCCGTGACGAGAGTTGTGGTAAGTGCACACCGTGCCGAATTGGTACTCAAAGAGCTCTCGAATTGCTTCAAAGGATTGGAACTGATTCGGAAAAAGAGGGTGACCGCACCTTATTGGCAGATCTCGATGAAGTAATGACTGAAACATCATTATGTGCACTTGGAGGCCTTGCAATGAATCCAGTGCGCTCTACAATGAAACGCTGGCCAGCCTCTTTCGGAGGTGAAAATAATGAGTGAATTCTCAGTAACTATCGATGGTCAAGAGTTCTCAGGCCAACCTGGTCAAACTATCATGGAGGTTGCCAGAGATAATGGCATCAATATTCCAAGCCTTTGCGATTCACCACATCTCGACTCATTTGGTTCGTGTAGAATGTGTATTGTAGAAATTGATGGTCGCCGAGGAACTCCTTCCTCATGTACAACTCCAGCCGATAATGGCATGGTAGTTTCGACGGTTTCCGATAAATTGTGGAGACTGAGAAAAGGCATCACTGAACTCTATGTTAGCGAGCATCCTCTCGATTGTCTAACCTGCACTGCAAATGGCGATTGTGAATTGCAAGATGTAGCTGCAGATGTTGGTTTGAGAGAATTACGTTATGATAACGAACCTGCATGTGAGACCATTCCAATCGATGAATCAAATCCCTTTTTCACCTTCGATGCAAGCAAGTGCATTGTGTGTTCACGCTGTATTAGGGCGTGTGACGAAACACAAGTTACGCACGCTCTTTCCATTGATGGACGTGGTTTTGACAGCCGAATTATCGCAGGTGTAGACGAGTCATTCATGGACTCGGATTGCGTATCCTGTGGTGCTTGTGTGAACGAGTGCCCGGTCGGTGCGCTTGAAGACCGTGTTGAGCGTTCATCTGGAATTCCAGACAAGTGGGTACGAACTACCTGTGCCTTCTGTGGTGTCGGCTGCCAATTCGATGCTGGAATCAAGGGCGGAAAATTGGTGACAATGGTTCCAGTAGCAGATTCTCCCGTCAATCAAGGTCATGCCTGTGTCAAGGGTCGGTTCGCATCGGCGTATATTCATCATGCAGACCGACTAAAATACCCGATGATCCGTGACTCCATCGATGATGAATTCCGACAAGTTTCCTGGGATGAAGTCTATTCATTCATCGCACAACGCTGGAAGCAAATCAAGGCTGAATCAGGCCCGAATGCTATTGGTTCAATCACTTCTTCACGCTCGACAAATGAATTGAATTACCTTGGCTCGAAACTAATGCGAGCTGTTATTGGAACCAATAATATCGATAATTGCGCAAGAGTTTGCCATTCTGCAACCGTCAAGGGAATGATGACGGTATTTGGTGCAGGAGCGGGAACAAATAGTCTGGATGACATTGATCATACAGATTTGCTATTGATCTCGGGATGCAACCCTATGCACGGACACCCAGTTACAGGCTCACGAATTCGCCGTGCACGCATGCGTGGAATGAAGATGATAGTAGCAGACCCTAAGGCTACTGAATTGGCTCAAATGGCCGATATCCACCTACAATTGCGCCCTGGAACCAATGTTGCACTCTACCAAGGATTGGCTCACATTATCCTGCGAGAGAATATGCAAGCAGATTCAGAATGGCTCAATACACGAACAGAAAACCTCGAACCATTCAGAGCAATGGTTCAGGACATGACTCCTGAAGTATGTTCAGAAATCACTACAGTACCTGTGGAGACCCTAGAAGCAGCAGCGATTTACTATGCATCTGTACCCTCAGCAATGTCGGTTCACGGCCTTGGAATGACAGAGCATAGCCATGGGTCTGAAGGGGTAATGGCGCTATCAAGTCTTGCACTTCTTACTGGAAACGTGGGACGCAAAGGCACTGGAATTAATCCTCTACGTGGACAAAACAATGTTCAGGGCTCTTGTGATATGGGGGCATTGCCAAATGTGTACACGAATTATCAATTGGTTTCAGACCCTGATAACCGTGCAGCATTTTCCAAGGTCTGGGGAGTCGAAGCACCGGCAGAGCCAGGGCTAACATATCCCGAAATGCTTCGACAAGTCGAGTCCGGAAATGTTCGTTCACTATACTTGATAGGTTCAGATATTGCTCACACAGATCCGGATAACCTAGCGGTGAAGAAGGCACTCAGTGGCCTTGATTTACTAATTGTTCAAGATATTTTCATGTGTGAAACTGCAAAACTTGCACACGTGATTCTCCCAGCAGCTTCCTTCCTTGAATCAGATGGAACATATACCAATGGCGAGCGCCGAATTCAGCGAGTTAGAAAGGCGGTTGAGGCACCAGGTCAAGCAAAACAAGATTGGATAATCGTATCCGAATTGGCAGAAGCACTTGGGCACCCAATCATTTCATCAAATGATGTGTCAGATATTTGGGATGAATTAGCTAGCCTGACTCCGAATTTCAGAGGCATCGATTATTCAAATCTTGATAATTCAGTTTCAGTACAATGGCCAAAGCCGACTGCAGACCACCCCGGAACCAGTGTTATGCACGTTGACAAATTCTCACGTGGATTAGGCAATTTCGCAGCACCAGCTTATGCTGAACCAAATGAGCAAGCATCGGATGAGTATCCGTTTATCCTAGTCACAGGAAGAAATCTCTTCCACTATAATGCTGGAACTCAAACCCGTCGAACAGGGCTAACAGAATTCCGTGGTACCGATCTATTGGAGATGCATCCAGTAGATGCTAGTGCTATGGGAATTAGCGATGGCGATATCGTCTGGTTATCGAGCCCACGTAACCGTGTTGAGATGCAAGTTGAAGTCACAAATAATGTGCGAAAAGGCAATCTATTCACGACATTCCATTTCCCAGATGTTGGGGTAAATACCGTGTTAAGTGCTTCTGCAGATGGATATACGCACTGTCCTGAGTACAAGGTCCAAGCTGTTGCAATCGAAGTACAGTGAGCCTGCTCAATGGGTACCCTCGATACAGTAGGGGCAGGAAACCCCTTGAACGAAAGCGGGATTCTTCTGCTCTTCAACTGTGAGAGGTTCTCTACAAGCCCAACAAACTTCAGTTGCGGTTTCAGTGAGGTCACCTGCTACTCCGACCCTTCTGTCGAAGACGAAGCATTCTCCATTCCAGTGCGCACCTCCAGTTTGCTCGAAGTAATTGAGAATTCCACCATGTATTTGGTAGACCTCTTCGAATCCTTCGTTGAGCATTACTACGCTTGCTTTTTCGCAGCGAATTCCACCAGTACAGAACATTACGACTGGCTTATCTTTGGGTATTTCGCATTCAGCAACTGCCTTTGGGAATGCTCGGAAAGACTGGATGTCGAAGTCCACAGCCCCCTCAAAAGTACCCATTCGTATTTCGTAATCATTTCGAGTATCGAGAATTGTTACTTCTTTTCCATCATCGAGCCAACGCTTGAATTCAGCAGGTTCGATGGAATCGCCGGTAAATTCGTGCGGCTTTACACTTGGAACTCCCATGGAGATAATTTCCTTCTTTAGGCGGACATTCATTTTACGGAATGCACATTCCTCGGATTCGGAATATTTGACCCAGATGTCATCAAAGCGTTCGTCTTCTTTGAGGAACTCAACGAAAGCATCGATTTGTTCACGTTCAGCTGAGAGGAAGATGTTGATTCCTTCTGGAGAGAGGAGGATTGTTCCTTTGATGCCTTGTGAATAACAGAAATGCTGTAATGGAGCCCTCATTTCCTCAAAGTCATGCATGTCGAGGAATTTGTAAGCCGAGATATTTGTTAGCATGAAATCACCTCAATTGACCTTTACACCCTCGGGCCAAAGTACCAGAATCAGAGTTTGACCTCGAGTACGTGGATTGTGTGTAGTCTCCCTGTCCATCCAAACAATCGAGCCCTGTGGATAAGTTCCATCATCATCCCAAACTTCTCCTTCAAGGACGATGTAAACCTCGCCTCCAGGATGTGTGTGTGGCATGAATGCATCAATGTCAACATCGCTCACAACATCATACAGTACCAGAGAGGTTGCATCCTCTCGGTGTAGCCTTCCCAAGCGTACACCTGTGCCGAAATCTTTCCAGCGAACATTCTCATCGATCCATGCGCGGTCAACGCTCATGCTAAGCCAATCGGAGAGGCCGTGCCAGAAGGGCATGACACGGCGAAGTGCAAGGATGGCATGAACCCTGCGGCCTTGGATTGAAATGGGAGATAGTGGCATCGGACATTTGTGGTCCAACCAATTTCCATCCCAGCATTCCCGCCCGAGGAAGTGTGGGGCACATACATTTGGCTCCTGTTAATCCCATTCACGCTACGCGTTTTGCTACTCACTGGGCCATTTACTCGTGTTACCAAACAGTTGTCACCTCATAGTGGTTGGATTCTGAAACGATTCCGAGAATTGCCGATAAAGGGATTTGGAATGCTCGCATTCAATGAAATCCTTGCATTTTTCATCCCGATGCTTGTGGTATTCATTTTCCGAATGACCAGAGATCCACTTGGTTGGGATGACTGGGCATCTTCCAATTCAACTGGACTTGCAGTACTAATGATTATTACAATGGGCTGGATAGTATTTGATTTATTCAGAATTGCAAGAGTGCGTAGAATGCTAAGTGCAGTAGAGAAGCAGAATATCGAGCGCCTAAAACTAATGGCTGATGCTGGAATGGGCGTCAGAGGATTGTTGAGGAAATTCGCAGGTAAGGATGACCCTGAACCTGAAACTGATACTAAGAAAAAAATCGCAAAAAGCGCTCTTACAACCTGGGGACTTCTTGCTCTTAAAGCACGCAAATTCACCCCTGCTGGTTTGGTCAGTGCGGTGGCAACGAGTGCAGCAATCGAACTTGCAAGAAAAGGCGCGTCTAAAATCAGTGATAAAATCGATGAGCACCTCCAATACGAGTTTGAGAAAATTGCTGAAGCCAATACTAAGACACTAATTCTCTTCTTCCTCAGAGATTTAGCAATGGGATTATTCCCACTATTTGCAATCTGGATAGTTTCTGATGCCTTCCCCTGATGTTCAAGTACCGGGGGCTTCGCCCATAGGATGAGGAACATGTCTCTTCTCATCCTCATGCGCCACGGCCAATCCATGTGGAATGCGGCAAATTTGTTTACTGGGTGGGTAGATGTTCCACTTACCAATAAGGGCATTGAAGAGGCTATTGCTGGTGGTAAAGAGATCTCCGAACTCCCAATCGATGAGGTCCATGTTTCCACATTAATTAGGGCTCAAATGACTGCAATGCTCGCTCTCGCACAGCGAGGAGATGGGTGTGTGCCGGTTTTCCAATATTCTGCAAATGATGAATCGATGAGTGAAAACGAATCGAGAATGGTAGAATGGGCTCAATCCAATGATAGTGGAGAGGGAACACTTCCAGTCTATGTGTCATGGCAATTGAATGAGCGGATGTATGGAGACCTCCAAGGCCTTGACAAGCAGGAAACTAGAGACAAGTATGGCGATGAGCAGGTGCATATTTGGCGTCGCTCATTTGACGTACCACCTCCGGGCGGAGAATCGCTTGAACTCACAGCTGCTCGCACAATTCCCTATCTCGATTCTGAGATTGTTCCATCTCTTGAAAAAGGCCGTAATGTATTCGTTGCCGCCCATGGAAATAGCCTTCGAAGTATAGTGATGAGCATTGAAGGCTTGTCTCGTGAAGAAGTCCTCGGATTAGAGATTCCAACCGGAAAGCCACTTGTTTACGAGTGGATAGGTGGAAATTGGTCGCAAAAATCCATTTGAGGATTCAGGATGAATGAAGAATTACGCAAAGCCATAAAATGGGTACCTACATTTTGGGCGGGTGTCCTGCTCTTTATTCAGATGATTAGTATGCCATATTCGCTTGATGAAATGCCAGATGCATGTCCTAAAGATTCGCAAAACTGCGCTAGAATGACTCTAGAGCTCAATGTTAGCGATGATGAACTTCACGAGGCGATGATGGCTTGGGAGGATACTAGAATTTGGACATCAAATTTTGAGCCCGGACACATTGTCGACCGGACTCTGTTTATGCAGTTCTCGGATGATTTACTCTACGAGAATCAATGCGGAACAGTGAACTTCCACAGCGAGTCACGGCTAGGAGTGGGCGATTTAGGAGTAAATCAAGAAAGACTCGATGACCTCAATTCCTTTTTATCCGAATGGGAATTTAGCGGCGAAGGATGTCAATAGGGCTGCCCTTCTTCATTTACGAAGACGACATTTACTCCAAGACCGGCCTTATGGAAGGCGATTAATTCCAGCGAATGTATGTGATGACCAGTCACAGATCTACCTAATATCGGGCGCTTATCTTTGCGCTTGAACCAGGATTTCTTTTCACCAATTACTCTTCGTTCACCTTCAACATCATCCCACCAAGGTAGTGGACCTTCAGGCGAGAATTCTATGCCGAGGATTAGGTCAACACCGTCAGTAGATTGGGCAGCATCAGCATCTGGGCCACTTGGGATAGCAGGGCAATTTGGGTGAGTGTGAAGCCAATGGGTAAAACGTCCGGCCCTTGGCCCACGATCTGAACCGAATACCTCATCAGTCCATTCTTCAGGTAAATGGTGAACAGAGAAGGAGTCACCTCTGTTGACCATCTTCGCCTCATTGATACGGTAGCCTTGACCGGCGAATAAGTTGTGTTTACTATTTTCACCTTGAAAGTCAACTTCAACATCTGGTAGATTTCTATCTTCTGAAACATCAAGTCCAACGAGAATTTCATCGGGTAATGCCTTGAAGGCCCATTCTAGAATATCCTCCAGAATATTTGATGGAAAGTGCACTTGAGCGACATATTCTTCCCGGCGCTGATGAGATTCATCATTGTAAATGGCCATCGCTTCGGCCAACCATTCACTCACCATAGCAGTGCCAACAGGTTCGTGGACATGAAGGGCGCGTTGATTGGCTCATTTTTTGCGAATCCTTGAATACTCAAGCACCACTCATTGCAACATGGCGAAGAAGAAGGGCGGATTCGGTCGTTTCCTCGGAGCAATTACTGGAAGCCCATATGAGCGTCTGGTAAAGCAGATTGACAAGACTGTCGACGAATCATCTGGAGACAAAGCTCTCGCTAAGGCCTTGAATAAATTGGTTAAGGTTGTTCAACAGCAGTACGAAGAAGGTACAATTGATGACGAGGAACACGATTTGCTTATCGAAGCAATCGAAGATGTGGACCCAAAAGAGCGAACTTTCCCCAAGTTGGATGATTCAGTAGATTCATTCTATGCTGGAGATGCCCCTGATGCTCCAGAACTCAATCTCGGTAAGCGCAAGAATCTTGACGACTTGATGAAATCTCAGGGCGATGAGTTCACAGGTTCGTTCGGAAGAGATGAATTTGAAGAATTCAGACAATCGATGTCTGCAGACTTTTTGGCAGACTCAGATGAAGCGATTGCCGCAGGCGACCACCAGAAGGAAATTATCACCCAGCACCGCGTTTTTGCTGATGCCGAAGAAGGGATTTCTAATCTTAAGAAGCAAATGGCAGAAGAGAGTGGTCTTGATGATCCTACTGCAACTCAAGATGAGGATTACTACACCGATGACGACGGAGTCGAATGGTGGAAGGATGACGATGGTTACTGGTGGTATCGTGAGCCAGGACAAGAGGACTGGCAACCTCATGAGTGACGTGGCCAGAATTCCAATTTTGCTAGTTTGGATTTGATGATTCCCTCATCAGCGCCAGCTTCAAGCATTGCTTGGTTTGCCATATTCGCTGAACTCATTGCAATAATTCGAGTAGGTCTAGCAATATTGCTTGCTAACAAGTTTATCAGGACCTGCAAGCCCCTAGTTGGTGGAATATAGTGGTCGAGAAGTAGAACATCTGGGGCGCATTCTTCAATAATCTCTAGATGGCCTGCAGTATTCCAATGTTGTAATATTTCTAAAGAATCACAATCGACTTTACCACTACGAAGCAAGGATTCGATATCAACTGTATCTTCAAATGCGAGAATTTTCATTCTACCATCTCCCACCAGGCCGGAACTTCAAACCATTCGGGCGCATTATCGGAGCGATAGATTAGCGGTAGACCAAGTGTGCTCGAAGAATCGATGTTGACATTCAATCCAACTGCTTGGCACGGGCTGGGCAGGTAATCCTCCCCAGTCTCGGTCAATACGATTTCAATTTCATGACCAGCAGGGATAATTGCATCAATAGGGTTGAATTCCATTTTCATTGTATATGATGCGAAGGGAACTACGGGTTTTGCAGTATACCCTCCATCTCGGTATCTCAAATCCATAGTGGCGTGGCCAATTCGCAATCCATCTGTTTTATCGAACATAGTAGCAAAAATTTGACCACCATTACAAGAACTAGCCTGTACAGAAAGATGCAATGTTGCTAGACCAGAGATGTGCATGTCATCAACCTGGCCGGGTAAAGTGATTGTAGTAGTCGAAGTTGCAGAAACTCTAGACCCTT
Source organism: Candidatus Poseidoniaceae archaeon (assembly GCA_030747785.1). Taxonomy (GTDB): domain Archaea; phylum Thermoplasmatota; class Poseidoniia; order Poseidoniales; family Poseidoniaceae; genus MGIIa-K1. Next base: position 14,692 of record JASLKC010000055.1, read on the forward strand.
GCGAGGTCGCGATATCGAGCGGAATTTCCCACATCGACATATCTGCAGGAGGCCAAGTCTCTTCTACGTGCCAGCGTCCATCATTACGTTGGATTTGGACATGAGATTCAGGCTCATCCCCAATTCCTTTGAGCCAATAATTGAACCAGCCATAGAGTTCTACCGCCCAATCCATTCGGCTCATTGAAGGGTATGCCTCTGCTCCATAGCCACTCTCAAGTGCGCCGTGTCTATCGGGTTGGTCGGGATAATTGTGAGCCCATTGGCCCATGATGCCACGAGCGGGAATTCCAGCATCTCGCATCAACTGATAGGTAGGGAATGCATGGTATGGATCGACATTCCAATCCTGCATTCCCCAGACGAGATAGACGCTACCTAGGTAGATTTCGAGTACATCTGGAATATGTCGACTCTCTTCCCAATAATCATTCCATTGGGCTCCGCCAAACTCAGCCCATCCCCAAGTAGACCAAGGGTTGAGTGGACCGATTAAGTCATCACTACACATTCTCAATTCATCGGTAGTAAGGTCACTAGTTGCAGCCTGATAAGCTGCATCATATCCAAGCGCACGTGCTTCAGATGAACCATTGCGGTAGAACATTTCCTGCACTCCTATTGAGCCGGAGATCGGTACGATTGTTTTGAGATATTCACTCGGTTGTTGGGCTGCTTCCCAATTGGTAGTTCCCGCGTATGATTTACCCATCAGGCCTACTTTGCCATTCGACCATTCTTGTTCACCAAGCCACTGAACAACCGCTTGAATTCCCGTTTGTTCACCGAGACCTTTCACATCCTGGCAATGAGTACTCTTGCCAGTGCCAAAAGTTGAGGATTGAGCGAGTGCATATCCGTGAGAAATGAAATTATCATATACCCATTTTCCGATACCGCCATCAGGAACGGTATTCGGACTTGAATCATCACCAACACCTGGCATTCCTTCACCGCCAAAGTCGTAATATGGATGGATTGTCATGATGACTGGCACTGTTGTTCCTTCTGGCACATCTGGTAACCAAAGTGCAACGTGCATCACATCTTCTTCTGGGAAACCAGCATCTTCTTCTGATATTGGAAGGTCTACTGAAACGAAGTGTTCGGTATATGTTAGAACTTCATAGGTTCCATTTTCAGGCAAGATAGAACGTTCTTGAGTCAAATCCAAATCCATTTTGTAACGGTCGTGCAATGGTATTTGCCACCATTCTAATGAATCATCAGAATTTGAATCTCCTAGGACATCAGTACCGAAACCCATGGCGAGAATAAGGAAGGCTACAGCCACTGCAAAAGTGCCTGCGAGAGTAATATTGAGCCCTCGAACATCCCCTTCGGGGATGAGTTCGGCCTCGTAGGTCTCCTCCTCCATCAGGAGGCGCTGTCCTCCATTGCTCAAGAGGATTCGCTTACTCGGATTACTCGGATGGGAATGCCTTTACCATCATCCAGAGCCTCATGAACATCAATACTCCAATTGGCGCATGTAACATCGAAAGGTGATGCATTCCACTTGCAGACATCTCTCCAAGTCCGAACATGATGACCCACATTGTAGCGGCTTCAAATCCGAATCCTTTCAATTTACTATCATCGGTTTTACTTATCATAATCGCTGCAACAGTGAGTATTGAAAGACCAAGTCCGAGATATGCACTATATTTGTGAGATGCTGCCAAGTCAAGTTCGGTGGTAAAATTACCCACTCCGGTCATTGATTGACCTAGAACTAGAACTAGCATTCCATATGTTGCGTATTTTGCTGCCTTCAGCAGATTTGCATTGGTCTCTACAACTTCTTCCGTCATGAGCCTGCCTTTTTCACTCAAGGGATGAAACCATCGCTAATTAGGTGGAGGATTGATGGCATATGGCACCTTCCCAGTGTTATGCGAGGCATCGCGATAACTCTCGTCCTCCTCATGCTAATGCCGCATGTTGGAGCTGCAGGAGAGGGCGATGAAGCATGGCGCGGTATTGATGTGGACATGTCTGAATGGGACGATGGTCCTGAATTTGAGGACACTCCGATGAATCAAACACGACCGGGCGATGCAGTATTGATGATTGAGGTCGATTACAAGCCAAGTCATACCGGCGCTAGAGTACAAGGTGAAATCATCATTGAATTATTCGAAGAGTGGGCTCCCCTTACTACTGCGAACATGATAATGCATGTTGAAAGTGACATTTACGATGGCATATTTTTCCACAGAGTAATCGATGATTTCGTTACACAAGGAGGGGATCCTACTTGTACGACGGTTGGGTTTTACCCTGTAACAAATGCAGAATGCGGCGGTGGCGGTGATGGACATACTCTGGTTATGGAGCATCACGAGAACCTTTCACATGTTGACGGAGCGATTGGAATGGCGCGCTCCCAAGACCCTGATAGTGCCGATACGCAGTGGTATATCGCTGAAACTGAAGCTCACAACCTAGACCCAGAAAATCGTGATGATGAAGGATATGTTACCTTTGGAATCGTACGAAATGGAATGAGTCACGTAAGAGCAATCGCACTCACACCAACTTCTGATGACCCTACTGGTGAAGAGATAATCGTGAACCCTGCTTCTTCGGCCGGCCGACCACTCTATGAAGCGAAAATTATCAACATCGATATGATCGGTGTAATCCCAACCCCAGAGAGCCCCAAGGATGTAGAGGAACAGTCATTCTTCACTACTGCACTTGGAATTACGACAATTGGTGGGTTAGGATTGATTATGGCAGTCGTTTTGCTTAAGAGAGTAAGAATTGAGTCAGATGAAGAGCAACACAAAGATGCGATTCTTCTTGAAAACGAGGATTTGTGATGTCGGGTAAGACGAATGCAATTGCTGCAATTCTTCTCGCAATTATGGTTGCAAGTGGCTCATATTGGGTAGTAATGAACAGAATGGTCACTGAGCCTAGCGACCAAGAACCAGAAACTGAACCCGACCCTGAGAATAACCATCGCGTTGACCCAACTCCTGATGATTGTACAATGTTACAGGTATGGCGCGATAATGCTTGTGTAGACTTGACGCCGGTTAGTGCACTCTCCTATGCATCTAGTAGCATAGAATGGAATTTAGGGCAATATATGGAACTCATCCCTTCATTTTCTGGCGATGCACCCGATTCCTGGGCGGTAACACCCGAATTACCAATGGGCGTTTATCTATCGCAATCTGGAATAATTTCAGGGATTCCTTTGGAGTACGATGCAACTTCGAAAAATTATTCCATAACAGCATCTAATGTGATGGGTTCTTCGACTTTTGAAGTTGAAATCATTCTTTTTGACCTCGCACCAAGTGAATTATTTTATGCAGGCTCACCTTATGCTTTCACTCTTGGAGAAATTCTCTTCAATGAGGTGCCAGATGTCCTTGGAGGAGAGGTAAATTCATTTTCTTCATACCCGGCATTGCCTGAGGGGATATACCTTTCAGCAGATGGAATAGTTTCAGGACAGGCCTTATCACTTGGCATGAGTAATCATACAATTTTTGCCAATAATAGTGGAGGCTATACTACTGCAGAAATCACAATTCTAGTTGTTGATCATCCAACGTCTAATTTGAGATATTCCTACTCTCCACTTTCTTGCTTTGTCAATGAAACGATGTACACCCTCCAACCGAGTATGGGAGGTGGTCAGATTTCAGAATGGGGTGTTGAAGGATTACCCTCAGGCTTGTTATTTTCCGATGGCGAAATTTCTGGAATTCCAGATGAACTTGGTACTCATTCATTCCAAGTATTTGCTAATAATTCAGGTGGAACGACTTCTACAGTAGTGCAGATACATGTCGTAGACCGTCCAGTAACTGGAATCGATTATGGTGGCGATTTGAATTTGGTATGGAATCTTCATTACGATATTTTACCAGTCACAACAGGTGGGCCCGTTGTAGACTGGGGCATCATCCCCATATTGCCAACGGGGTTGTATTTCGAGAATGGTAGGATTCATGGAAATGCTACAGAACTTTATCCACAAACAGTTCACACAATATGGGCCAATAACTCCGGAGGGCCATTTTCTATTCCATTGAATATCGCCGTGACCGATATGACTCCTGGAAATATTTCATGGCAAGAATCGGTTATCGCCATTGCATCAAATCAATCTGCTCATATTGCTGTAATCAATGTAGGACCTGCGATTGAAACTTGGGAGATAGAACCGGCATTACCTGTAGGGATGACTATCGATGAAGGAAATATCACAGGAACCCCACTCGGTAGAATGCATTGGACGACCTATTCGATTTGGGCAAATAATTCCGGAGGCTCCTTCCAAACTAGTTTGAAGATAGCCGTACATGACCTTGATGCGGATTCAAGTGATTTGAGCGCGGGAGTCGGAGTTCTCGATTATGGTTCATCATGGCCAAGTATGATTGTCCCTCATGGAGAATGGTCGTTCCCAATTGGAGTGGATTGGGATGAGAGGCCGCTGATAACGGCTTCACATGCAGGTCAGGGAAGAATGGTAGGTTTTGGACATGAATCCCTTGCAACACGTAATACTGGCAATGAATCGATAATGTCGATGAATGCGGTTAATTGGGTCTGTCATGGCATAAATATCGGCGTCGTTTATGGGTACAACCACTATGAGGACGAATTAACTGCAGCAGGATATTCCGTCACTACTTCAATCGACGTTAACACTCTCGGCAATTATGATTGCATCATGGCTGAATTTTGGAATTCTTATGGCGATATTGGAAATGATGCAATCGAATCATTCCTTCTCTCTGGGGGTGGAGTTGTAATGGGTGGCCATGCTTGGTATTGGTCATATTCGAATATCGACGTTGCCAATAATTACCCCGGAAATCATTTTGCCAAATCCAGTGGCATGTTCGTTTCCTCTCAGAACATTGGAACAGGAGCGGACCTCACCACGCCTCTAAGCGACTTACATCGCCCAGCAAGAGCGCTTGAAGCCGTTGAAGACCACATCTTAACCGGTCCGCTATTGAATGATGAAGGCAAAGGTGATGCTGGAGGATGTATCAAGCGGATTGCAGCGAATATTCCATTAGATTGGCCTGGTTTCTGGCCAGATATTCGCACATTGGTCAATACGACAGGATGGATAGAGATTTCTCCATCAAACACTTTTGATCTCGGTGCTGACGGTATCGATGACATGTTTCTCTCTATTCAGGAGAGCCTGATGCTTCAACTTCCTCCCGGCGAATTAGGAATTCACCCCAGCGCTAAGGATTTCCCCGGCCCAGTGCCAGCAAATGCATCGCGAATCACCCGTACCATCTCTATCGATGGAGATTACAACGGCCTTCCTTCTAATTTCGGATATTCAGGTGCTAGAAGCGATGGGCGTTTCAGCACAGGCTTGTATGCAGCTCCCGGCGAATTGGTGAATATTACTATTCCAACTTCAATAGTAAACACCGGAGTAAATATTCTGATAGGTGCTCATAGCGATTCACTATGGAGCAAGGATGTTCTTAGTCGTCATCCAAGAATCGTCCGAGCCTATCAGGCTGAAAGTACGAACTTCCAGGTTGCGAATTCTTTCGGCGGACCAATCTATGTGCGAGTACCTGCTGGAAGCAGTCTTGGTGTGTTCAACATCACAATAGAGGGAGGAGTAGCAGCCCCTCTCTACATTCACAATCAAACAACAATGGCCGAATGGAATAATACAGAGAGAAACCACCCTGCTCCTTGGGCGGAATTGGTTTCTGGAGCCTTCATTTTGACCGTCCCAAGTAGTGAGATACGAACTCTAAACAATTCTGATGATTTGATGGATTGGTGGGAAACTGCATTACAGATGGAACACGACCTTGCAGGAATGTCGGATTGGCCAAGGGTTGAGCGAGCGGTTTTCGATGTGCAAATTAGTGCTGGATGGATGCATTCAGGCTACCCATTCATGGCGCATCTTGCTAGTGTGCCAAATGTAGTGGATTTAGACCACATGAGTACAAGTGGCGATTGGGGTATGTTCCACGAATTAGGACACAACCATCAGTGGATGCCTTCAACACTCCCTGGTACAACTGAGGCAACTTGTAATCTATTCAGCGTTCGTTTGATGGAAGACCTCGTAGGAGTTAATCTAAGCCAAGGCCATTCTGCTCTACAATCTAGTTCGAGAGAAAGCCGCCGTGATAATTACTTCAATGGCGGTTCGCAAATTTCACAATGGAGCGTATGGACTGCTCTTGAAACTTATTTACAAATAAAGGAAGAGTTTGGTTGGGAACCAATCACTTTTGCCCTTTCTGAGTATTATACAATGAGTAATCAACCAAGTGGTGATAGTGCAGAATTCAATGAATGGACAATCCGGATTTCAAATGCTACGGGTTACAATCTAGCTCCATTCCATGAAGCGTGGGGCTTCCCTTTAACTCCGGAAACGCATGCTGCCTTAGATCACTTACCAGTTTGGACAACAGACCCTCAAAGAAATGGCGTCTATGAATATGACATCATTACTCAGAATCATACCGCTGCAAACATCTCTGCTGGGACCGCCGATTTGGAATGGAGTATCTATGATAATGGCACCAATACCAATGTCACGATTTGTTGGGGTTGGGCCGATGGCGGACAGATTGCATCCGCTTGGGCGAACTGCGCTTCAAAAGGAGCTAGCAGTGTTGGAGAAATGCAACATTGGGTTAGCGGATTGACGTCAGGCGTCACCTATCATTGGAGAATAATGGGTGAGAACTCAAACGGAGAGACTTGGTCGGATGACCACACCTTTGTTGCAAGTTGAAATTTATGAAATCTCGATGTCTAATACGACATGACGAATGTGCGGACAATACCATTTAACTTTCTCGAAATGACTCGCAGTAGCATCTTTTCCTGAGACTGTGGAAAACCATTCGAGAGTTTTTTCAATCCACTCTTCGATTTCATTTTCTTCCACATTCATGTGGACATGAATTATTCCACCAGCGGGCTTGAGACATTTGATTGCTGATGCCCACGTTGCTTGAGATGAAGGGATTAATCCAAGGATTACCCTGTCAGCAATTCCCCATAGATTCTGAAATGTATCACGATTATCACCATGGTATATTGTACATCTATGTGAGACTCCATTCCTTGCAAGTCCCTTCTGTAATGCAGTGATACTGTCTGGATTTATCTCACAGGCATGAACATGGGCAGCATTTGATCTTGCAAGCATTGGGATAGTGTAGTATCCAATTCCACAATATGCATCGACAATTGTTTCTCCTGACATGTCAAATTCGCCCATTCTCCTTCTTTCAGTGACATTACCCGAAGAGAACATTACTTTGGTAATATCAAATTCGTAATCTACAAAATTTTCCTTGTGAACTACCCAGCCATTATCGCCATGAATGAGTTCTAAATTCGACTTGCGCATAATTCCAGAATCAATCTCTGCTTGTATTGCAACTCGTGTGCAACCCAGTGCTTCTGCTACTGAAGCGAGATTACCATCGCCTAGTTTCGAGTCTTCGGGGAATACAACGACATCTCCTAGAATTTCCCATTTCAAAGGGGGGTCATCTAGTAACTGGGATAATTTTGAGTGTGGATTCTCATTTTCAACCGATTCAAAATTCAATTCTAAATCTCCTTTCCTTACGGGAAAGGCAATCTTATCGCCATACGGCATTGGTTTGAGTTCGGTAATCAATAGCCCATTTGCTTTCAAATCAGCATGGACACCACTAGCATCATCTCTCGATGAAATGAAAGCGAATGCCGGTGTCATCATGATTGCGATGAGGCAAACCATGTTAAATGTCCTAGACACATGGATAATACGAGCATGAAGAAAAGTCTGACCCCCCTCCTACTCGCTATGTTTCTATTGCCAGCAGCAATGCCGTTCGCTAGCGCTGCTGGTATGGTTGCCTGCACATTGAATGGAGGCGAATGTGATACTTGGGATAAGGGCGATGATGGCACTGCAAATCAGCAAGATTGGATTGAAGGCGTATACACATTTGACTTGGTTGATACCGCAACAATAAATCTTGAAATGAATTGGGCTTTACATGAATTCAATCGTACGGTTTTAGGATTAAACCAACCAGTAATTGAGGCAGCTCTTGCAACCGAGGGACTTACTCCACAAGACGGAGCCCCTGCAGACTTGATTCGGAATTATTTCGATGAAAATCCAGGTGGCCCCGGCACTCCTACAGTAAAGGAAAAATTAGCGCTAGAGGTTAATGACACAATCGAGGAATTATTGGGTAGTGGTTTTGGTCAAGTGGACTTTATTTCAACAACTTATGTCAATTCATTCACCGATGCTGGAATTACTACCAGTTGCAGTGACGATCCAACGCTTGATACCGCATCTGAGGCAGGATTGGATGACAATGTGTTCTACCCACCGATTTGCTTCTCAGTTACAGCCTCAGTTTCCCTTTCAACTTCCACTTTCAATATGGGCACAGTAGACCCATTGGTATTGGAAAGAGTATATCGAGGCATGCTTGCAATGGGTAGTGATGTCACTTCGGGATTCCAATTATTTTCAGAGCCTGGGCATTCATCTTCTTTCATAATCAATCCTCCTGACTATGCTACTATTCTTTCAACAGACCCTTCGGGAACTATTGCAGCAAGAACCGGCCCTCCTGCTTTTATGGCAGCCGAGTGGAATATCGATAACCGCGATGCTCCATTAACGGGGGGGCGTATTTCCAGCGATGTCAGTGTAATGATCGGCCATCGAAACTCCACACAAACGAGCAGTGTCGTAATCGGTGATACCGATAAGGGTCTTGACCTTCGTGTTACACTCGATTTATCTAACGAAGACCAAACATGGATTGAAGTGGTAGCATCAGTACATCATCTCGATGAGCAAACGATGCAGGAATGGGGTATTTCTCTTGTCGATGTTACAGAAAATGCGACAATACCATGGGTAACATCTGATGGTATTAGATTAGCATATCATAATGGATTAGTAGACTTAGATTCCTTCACTTCAAATTTCCCAATGGGATTGATTGGCGACGCCATAGAAGGTGCAGTACCAAGTGTGGGTACAGTTGTGATGAATGATATGGAATGGGTTTCAGATTCACAAAATATCGGACTTCCCGGCCCAGGTGGAGGTTTGAATTTCAGCCATCCTGATTGTCCTGAAACACTCCCAATTGGTATGGATGCATACTATTGTGTCGAAGGGGCGACTGCTATGGATGGAAGCCATCCAATTATTCTTAGGTCATATTCTGAACCATTCTCCCTCAAATTGCTAGATATTGCAAAGAGTGAGATAAATGACCCATCCGGGCTTCTCGATGCGATTGTTGAAGACGATCTGAGGAATATACTCGAATCAGGATTAACCATTGAAACCGTTCTAGATTCAACAATGATGTCTGCTATGATTCCTGCTGATATGCCCCCCACAGAATTGACGTTGGAGATAATCCTACCCAGCTGGGTAACTAGCGCAACGGGGGAAAACTCGATTGTATTAATCGACAGAATACAGGGAACTGACCAACTCGATGTATCGCTAGGTAGTGTAGATGGATATGACCCTAGGCATTCGATTATAGGTTCTGATGGCGAAGAGATATGTACTGCAATTGAAGCGGATTGGTCATGCATCGAGTTGGATGTTGATGCTGATATTTACGAGATAAACTTCCACGAATGGGGGCCATCAATCGATGCAACCGTTTCCCTTACTGCAACAATTGACATTTATCGAATCAAGGTCCCTAATAGCCTTCGAGAAAACATGAGTAGTGGCGAAACTTCAGTCGATATTGAAGTAATCCCTTCGGATCTACTTCGCCTCATTATCGATATCTCTAGTAGGATGGATTCTCCAATTTCGAGGGAGGTTGACCCTGGGGGCGAAAACGAAATTCAAAACGTGTCGTTCACCAAGAATGGCATTGAGTCCTTCGTTGAAGATTTCGGGAAAATGGCCACAGATGCTCTTCATGAAAAGGGATTGGAAATTAGCGAAGAAGACCCAGCAAGCACAATCGATTTTTCAGGAATTCAAATAGTAACCGAAGTTGAAAATCTTGATGGAATGGGAACCACAATTGGTGATGATATTCCAATTAGGCTCAAATTGACAATTCCAAAATTCACTGCGGACTTAGGCGTTCTAAATGGATGGGGTGGCTTGAAAAGTGGCAATCCTGAAATTGGGCTTAATACTGCATTCCAACCAGTTATTACCCAATATCTTGTCGCTTTTTCTGACCTATTAGTTGGGAGCACAAGCCAATTCCTTACGATGAGTGGCGATGGAATCATTTTGGATGAAGATGGTGCTCCAATTAGAATGCCAGTTGGGCCACAAAACATGACATTCACAGCCCACCTCTTCTCTGATGAATTTGATGCAAAATTGCGAGGGGATGTAACCTTCACAATGCCTAGTGGAATCCTTCTGAAGGATTTCACTAGTCAGAATGGCTGGGAAGAAGTGAAGATGGTAGATGGAAGGCAACAAATCACGGTTACTCTTGAATCGTGGGAAGTTGGAGACGAATTCCAATTCAGTCTCCAAGTTACTTGGTGGTGGATATTTGGTCAAATATGGATATATCCTGCCTTATTGGCTGCACTAATCGTCTGGAGAGTTCGTGCTCGTAGAGCGAAGAAAAAGAGGAAACGAGAAGCCAAATTGAACATGCAAAAGCCATCGATATCCAAAGGAGGACTATCCAATCATGACTTTGCTTCACTTGCCAGCGGCTTTGAATCCACACCCGCGGGGAGCGGTATGGATTTCATGGATGATGATTTTGATATTCCTGAATCCAAGACAGATGTGGATTTGTATCAAGAAATCTACGGCGATGATTGATCAATGAAGCGATTCATGAATCCTTGTCGCAAGAGAGGGTCCTATGCCAGGGACAGATTTCAAATCGGCAATACTGGCATGCACTATTCCTTTTCGACCCCCGAAATGACGAATTAGCGATTGCAATTTCTTAGCACCAAGTCCTTGTACAGATTCAAGTGGGTCAGACAGTCTTGCTCTAGATCTCGATTTCCGATGAAATCGGTTGACAAAACGGTGTGCTTCATCCCTTGCATGCACGAGAACTCTTCCTCTTCTGTCCAAGATTAAATCGGGTTTTCCATCGCGATGAAGAGTTTCTTCTCTTTTTGCGAGACTTGCTAGAACCATTCGATCCCTTATTCCATGTGATATGAGCAATTTTGAGATGATTGATAGGTGGGTTTCTCCACCATCGATTAGCAAGAGGTCTGGCCACTCATCTTGCCGCTTTAGCCATCTTTCAACCACTTCACTCATCATTCTCAAATCATCCATTGCATCACCTTTCACAGTGAAGGTTCGATACTCTTTTTTTGCAGGCCTACCATTGCGCATGCAAATGCTTGCTCCGACTCTTTGATCTCCAAGGAGTTGGGCCATATCGAAGCAAATAATATGGTCGAGAGATTCCATTCCAAGTAGAATTGCTCCATCATCTGCTGCTCTTTGCTCAAGACTTCCACTCGCTTTCTGGGATAAACGTTCGACTTGCATCTCTGCATTCTGTCGTGCGAGAGTTGACAAGGTCTGAAGGTCGCCACGAATTGGTGTTCTGACCTCAACACGTGCTCCTCTACGCGTAGATAGCCATTCAGATACGGTATCTGGTAATGGGATGGGGGTCAATAACAGCCGGGGTGGTCTACGAGTGGAATAGTGGTCGCTCACAAATATTGAGATAGATTCTCCAATGTCACCTCGATGAATCAATGGCCAAGTCTCTTGTCCTCTAACGACTCCTCCATCGGCATGTAGTACTACAATTGCAGCCAAATCTCCTTTGATTCCAATGCCGATGGCATCACAGTCACGATAAACAGTTGAAGAAATCACTTGTTGACTGGTAACAGTTCTAATCGACTTGATCATATCACGATGAACTGCGGCATTTTCGTATTGTTGAAGTTTGGATGCTGCATCCATCTCTAGGGCTAGTTCATCGATTAACTCTGCAGCATCACCATCGAGCAGCCGTCGAGCTGCATCGACTTGTTTGGAATAATCTCCTGGCTCGATACATGGGCCAGAGCACAAACCAATATGCATTGCCAAGCAGCCTTGTGGTAACAATTCCTTGCAATCTCTTATGCCGAAATGTCTGCGTAGTAATTGCACTACTTGTTTTACGGCCCCAGCATTTGGAAAAGGACCCCAGCGCCACGAATCAGCAGGTGGATTACGAGTGTAAATTATTCGAGGAATTTCTTCTTTGGTTAGAACGAGATAAGGGAATGATTTGTCGTCCTTGAGCATTGAATTATAGCGCGGCCTATGCTGGTGAATCAACTGTCGTTCCAGAACCAATGCCTCTTGGGGTGAGTTTGTGATAATGCATTCCACTTCATCGGCACTTTCGATGAGAATAGGAATCATTGCACGGTCGGGATTGCTTGCAAAGTAGGCTCTAATTCTATCTCTGAGTACAGTCGCTTTGCCGACATATAGTACCCGCCCTGCCTCGGTTCTAAACATGTAGACGCCCGGCGAAGCCGGCAGGTCAACACTAGCGGCATCGACGGGCATGAAACCATTGCATCGTCCATCGATGAAGAATACATCGCTAAACGAAGAGGGGGAAGGAACTTGGGTGGGTAGTAGTTCCAACGTACATGGTGAGTGGGCCTCAAGGTAGGATTTTGCAATTGCTCTCCACTTATTCACCAAGTATCGAAACCGCTTGGGATGTTCCACGTGACATCTGTTTACCAGGACTTGCCGAATTCATTGGAGTAGTTCGTTCTGCTCTTCATCAGCCGATAAACGACCTCCTGGAAAAGGGTTTGATTTCTGAAAGAAAGGCCCATGTTATCGGCGGCGGAAGCAGACGTCGTAAGGTCTACCATATTACCGAAGAAGGAAGAAAAGCCTGTTCTGAAATCGTTACACCAGATCGTAAGGTAGAGGTTGGAGAATTATTTGGTAATCCCCCGCCTGCGACTCAAATTACGGGTCGAGATAATCTTGTCAGTACACTTCTCGATGCCAAGAAAGTCATTCTCACCGGCTTACCGGGAATTGGAAAGACGGCAATTCTTCGTGCGCTTGCTGATGCGATGGTAGCAAATGGAGAACAGGTCAGATTCGCTCGAATGGAGTCGTTCAAAGATATTACAGCAATCCTTGAAGAATGGGAGATAGGGTTCACTTCTGAGTCAGCAGCTCTGAATTCATCCAAAGGTGATGTTCTGATTCTAGATGAGTTACAGGAATTAAGTCAAAGACATTCAGGTAGAATAGAGGAATTTGTTGGAAAGGCGGAGCGTCTGATTATTGCTAGTAGGGCACCTTTGCCCTTCCAAGAAGGATTCGAAGTACTGGAAGTACCCCCTCTTGAGGTAGAAGATGCAGCGAAATTATTGCCTGACCATCTTGAAAATCGTGAACTTGTAGCCGAAAGACTCGGCGGCCATCCCCTTGCATTACAATTACATGACGAAGGAGCAGATTTGCCTGAATCGAGCGCAGATATCCAAAATTGGATTGAGGATATAGTACTGGCTGGACTCGGTGAGGAGATAATCGCCCTTGACGAATTAGCACTTCTTCCAGTTCCAGTTCCCGCAGAGCACTTACTGCATGAGGAGATGCTAGGAGAACTCGATGACCACGCATTGCTCCGTTGGCATTTGAACGGTGTTGAGTTACATCATCTTGTTAGAAATGTCCGTTCTACGATGTTGGGAACAAAGCATCATGCTGCTGCTGCCGAGCATTGGTCTCAAAAGAAAGGTGATCTCGCCCGACTGGTTGAAATGCATCATATCTTGGAATCCGATGGTGATATTGAAGCACATCTTATCGCCAATTCCGAGGCACTAATGGTTCGCTCAAATGCGGGACTTGCCACACTCATCGGCGATGCTCTATCAAGAACGCCTACCCCCAAATTGCATCGACTTGCTGCGATGGTGGCAATTGAGCGAGGAGAAGCCGATATTGCCGCAATCCATTTGGAGGAATGCGATTCACCAGACCTTATGTTTTCACTTGGGTTATTGGAGGGTAGAATCGAAGAAATCTCTCTTGAAGGTTCTGATGCAACCTTCATCATTTCTGAGGCTACACGTCGCCTTGATGACAGGATGCCAAATGAGCAACCAATTGACGGTATAGATGAATTGTTAGACGACATCGACATGTCTGAAGTTACTCCTGAAATGCGTCGTTTAATGCTGGTTGCAATAGCTCATATCAGGCATGCTCTTGCCATTGTAAAATCGGATGAAAAATCCGCACGTAATATCAGAGAGAATTTGTGCGCTCTATCTCATGTCGATGACCCTCAAGTTTTGGCACTTGAAATCAGGGCTGAAATCGCAGAAACTCCAATCACTTCGCCTTCGTTCAAGCGATTGATTGAACGTGTATTTGCAATGAATGGATTGAGGGCTACAATGCTACAATTGGCAATTATTGAAAGGGTAGAGGAAGACGATGCAAAGAACTTGATTGAACGCATCATGCTACCGGATATTGAAAGCCAAGCAAATCTATCTTCTGCTAGAAGAATAGCTGCAAAAATATGGTATTGGCGTAGTAGACTTGGAACTCACAATAGATTTTCATCGTTAGCAGAAGCATTAGCGCTTTGGAAACAATCGATGTGTCCAAGGGCTGCAGCAAGCGCTGCAGAATTGATGCACAAGATACTCTGATTCAGAGTTCTGCGCCGATTAGCGTTTTGGTATTGGTAATACCTGAAATTGATCGAATTTCTTCGACGATAACTCGAGTAAGGGTGAATTCATCATCTGCTTGAACTTTGGCGATGAGGTCATACTCGCCAAATAGCATCCAGCGACTAGCTACATGTTCCACTGAATCAAGCGAATTGCGAACATCGTGTTCTGAGCCAGGTGCGGTGGTAATTAGTACGAATCCTGTTGCCATCTTTTCACCTCAGTAATCTACTGCAATCAGAGTTTGCGTTTCTCGAACTCCCGATATTGCACGGAATTCTCGCATTAACATACTTGTCAAATCCTTTGAATTTTCAGCTGAAACTCGTACCAGGAGGTCAAATTCACCATAAAGTGCGTGAACTTCAGCAACCGCGGAATTTTCAGATAGTGCAACATATACCGCACGCTCTTGAGAGGGTTCGGTCTTGAACAGGACAAATGCCTCGGGCATCGACCCGGCCACCTATCTGGCCCTCTTGACTGTACCGATGCTCCCCAATTGGATTGAATCGCGAAGGGGAACAGTCTAATGAGACCCGGCTGCCGACCTCAAAACATGCAGGGCAGTGGACGGATTCGACCCTTTGCCATGCTGACCTTGCTCCTACTTTCCTCACTGTCGCCTATTATCTCAAGTGCAGAGGTTGCTGGTAGGGCTCAGACCACTTGGTCAGGCACTGTGGTTCTCACAAGTGATTACTACATTCCCGTGACTGATGAATTGGTAATTTCATCCTGTACCAATGTCACTATGGATTCCGGAGTTAGAATCGTTGTTGAGGGTAGAATTACGGTTGAAGGTACTAGTAATTGCCCAGTTTACCTAGATTATCTCGGCAACGGTGACCACATGGGAATAGTCTTCAATAGTACTTCAAACGGCCGTGGAAGTCAGATTGACAATTTGACAATTGTTCATTCAGTATATGGAATAACGGTATACGGCAGCGACCCCGTAATTTCAAATCTGACGGTATTCAATCCTGATGATGTTGGAGTTGACCTCTTCTCTGGTGCAACTCCAACGATCAGGAATCTAATCGTGAATGAGGCAGGACAGGATTGGGTATTTCCTCAATATTGGAGATATGGAATTGGTCTTTCAGTGGGTTCAGGCTCAGCACCGAATGTAGATGGTGTAATTCTGGATGGACTGGTGACTCGTGGAATCAATTATTGGCATAATTCTGGAGGAGTAATTCGAAACATCACCATCACCAATGTTTCAGGGGCAACTCTTGCTACTGCAGCGGGAATTTGGGTAGAGGATAGTGTACCGTTAATCGAACATGTTAGTATTGATAGAGCCGACCATGGGGTACTTGTTCAACATACAAATGATACACTTCGAACCCGTGCAGTAATCAGAGACGTATCGATTTCAAATTCGATGTACAAAGGATTGTATATCGACAAAACAGACCACACCAATTACACAAATTATCAGGCGGCAATCATCGAGGGAATCACGGTTACAGGAACTGGAGGTGCGGGAGCAAAGACAGCGGGTCTTGCAACAGCAGCAATCGAAGTAAATGCCTCTGGCGCATGGATCGAAGATGCAATTATCGAGGATAATGATGCAGTTGGAATCAAATTATATTTTGTAGATTCCACTTCGACTTTCACCAATGTTAGCATCAATTCTTCTGGTGGGCTGGGTTCTGGAGCAAATGGTGCTGGAGTATCCATTTTCGCCTCATATTTTGCTGCTAGTTTCGATGGTCTCGAGATTTCCAATTCAACCGGGCCAGGTGTTCATGCCTCTAGCGGAGGTGCCATTCAGGGTAGTGATTGGAATCTTCATGATAATGGTGCACAAGGTTTCTGGCTCGATAGTGCAGCTACAATTGTCGATGGTCTAGTTCTAACCGAAAATGGAGATGATGGAGTTCACATCAATGATGCAAGGTATGTCTATCTCTCCAATTTGAGTTCTAGTGGTAACTCAGATGCTGGAATGAGTTTCTATAAGGCAAATGACATTGAGACCACATCTGGTGATGTGAGTTGTCTTCATTGTACAACTACAGGAGACGGAAGAGGTATTGTCGTATCGGATTCTGTTGACTTATGGTTGACCGATGTCGAAATCCATGACCCGATAGTCGGTCCAGCTATTTCCGTAGATAATTCAGGTCTGGACTTAGGAGTTCAAGGGGGTTCTTTCCACTTCATCCAGACTGAAATTTGGACAAATCACAGCACAGAATACGCAATCAATATCACTTCTGCAGAAGGGGAAATTGACGGCCTTGATATTCATGGCTCTCATCAAGGGATTTACTGGGATGCAAATCACAATGTCGAAAGGACAAGTATTCTTTCAAATGCACGATTATCTGGCACGGATTGTTTGAAATTATTGAATCACGATCAGATGACTGGAATGGGATCAACGATCACAACCGCATGTACTGGCGACATAGAATTCACCGATTCTGAAGTAAATTGGTCCAATTTGGAAGACCAAACTAACCACGTTCTCAATTTAGATGCAGATACCCACCTTCACCTTCATCAACCAATTTCGATTGATTTCTCTGCAGCAATAATGGCAAGTGGTGCGTGGATTGATGTGGCTTGGGACATCGATGTGTGGGTGGTAAACAATTACTCCAATGGCGTACCAAATGCAGTCATTGATGTTTCATTTGACCAATTGGAGCCCGCATTCACTGAAAGCACCAATGATTTCGGTCTGAAGATTATTCCAGACCTAGTAGGTAAGCGTTATACCTACAATGGAGAGACTCCATTTTCGAACGTTACTGTTGACTGTTCTTATGATGGCGTTAGCAATTCAACATCATCTATTCTAGACCAAGATATCTCGGTATGGTGCCACCTTCCCTTAGACAACCAAGCTCCATTCCTAATCTGGGAAGTACCTGTCGACGAGGATGTATTCCCAAGCCACGCAATGATACAATTCAATGCTAGTCAATCTTGGGATTTAGACGATGATCCAATGACGTTCAATTGGACATCTTCTATTGTTGGAACCTTCGGAAGCAGTGATAATTTCTATGTCAATGATGGTGGCCCATCTGAAATCATTCTTCCCGATGGCATCCACGATATCACTCTTGAAATATGCGATGATAAGGGAAATTGTGTAGATGAGACTAGGACGATAGAATTGGCTAATCAACCGCCTGAAATCATAGTAAATACCGACCCTGCTCTTACGGCATGGGGTGAACTACATTCGCCGCTTACAAAGCCAGTTGCATGGTGGTTGAATGGAACTAATGACCCCGAAAACGACTCGATGTCGTGTTCGTGGTCATGGCCTGGGCATAGTGAAACAATTTCCGATTGTATCGAAGGTTCAGGAAATCTTAGTTTTGCAGATATGTCGATAACAATGTTTGACCTTACTCTAAGTGTGAGCGATGGAATCAATACTCCAAGTACTTTGGTAGTTTCAGTGGAGTTATTCAATGAAATGCCAAATGCTTCTTTCACAATTGATAGAGCCGATAATTTCTCAGAAAATGAAGTAGTATTGACCAGCACATCCTTAGATCCTGAGAGTGACCCAATCGAATATTTGTGGTCGAGCAATCTCGATGGAAATCTAGGAAACCAGAGTGTATGGACCGGCCACCTATCTCGAGGTTCACATGTGATTTCCTTATCTGTGACCGATGGTAGAATGGAACATGTCAATTTGACATCGATCAATACTCAAATCATAATTGTAGAAAATAGTCCACCACGGGCAGTAATTGGCGGACCAGATGCAAATGGAATTTATGATTCAAGCCATCTATTCGAATTCAATTCTAGTGGTTCTGGCGATTGGGATAGTGCTTGTACGACCTTCCCGACTGGAATCGATTGGCATTGTGCTCCTGTTGAGCCGGCTTCGGGCTCGGAATGGCTGGTTTATTCGTGGGTGAGCGATGTCGATGGCATTCTCCAAGAGGATGGTCAGGATTGGTTAATTTTTGAGACGCACCTTAGCTCTGGTCAACACAATATCACCCTCTCAATGGATGATGGAATCAACAATCCAGTCGTTTCAACCATCCAACTCAATGTCACCCCTTCAGCTCCGGTATTGGGCCTCGTTTCACCCGACCTCAGCGTTGGATACCATTCAAGTGAAACAATTACTCTTGATATCTCAGATTCAGTTGATTATGATGGAGATGAATTCACATTTAGTTTGAGTAGCGACCTAATGACAGAAACTATCCTAGAAGATGAGGATCCGATGGCGATTCATTTACTCAATTTACCTGCTGGAGATCACACATTGACCTTCACATTGACCGATGAAACTGGAGAATCAAGAGATGAAGGAATCTTCATCGAAGTCGTAGAATCTGACCCAATGGCAATTATTTTCACTCCAAACGATGGACAATATTTCGCTCCAGGCTCAGAAATTCTTCTAGATTCTGAAGGCACCTATGATGCAGATGATGACATTACCAAGCGCGAGTGGCGCCATTACATTCCCGGAGCACCATACCCCACAATTGTGTCAAATGATGCAGTATACTCTCTTTCATTATCTCCCGGAGCCCACCATCTCTCGCTCTATGTAGAAGATCGCAGAGGCGGCTGGGATGAGAATCACATCAACATCACGGCTGGCTCAAGTCCACCCGATTTATCCAACCTTACCGTTAGTTCAGATTCGTTAATTGTGAACAAACTCACTACCCTGGTCGTAGAGGTAGAACTGGATGACCCCGATGGAACCACAAATTTGGTTACGGGAATAATTTCCCATGATATGCAAAAATGGGAATTCAATCTAAGTGATGAGGATGGAGATGGAATCTGGATTGGTTCTGTGGACGTTATGCCCGGTATTGAAGGTAGAGCTGCTCTCAAAGTAACCGCTCATGATGGCGGAGTAATAGACTCCCAAAGTATGGATTTGAAGTTTAGAAATCAAGTGGAAGATACTTCCTCAATTGTCGCGATAGGGGGCGGAATTGGAATCTTTATCTTACTCTCTCTAGCTATCGCCATGTTTGTGATTAGACGAAGAAAGAAGTTTGCAGACCTTGAATTAATTGATAATTGGGGTGTATTTGGTTCAGAAACAAAAGAATACCTCCAAGAGGAAATCGATGAACTGAAGTGAAACGCCTTTGATTCACTTTTGCTCAGGTATGTCACCATTCAAAGAATCCGGATTATCATCTAGAGGACCCCATGGTGTGCGTGTACGGTTTAAGCCGAAACGCTTAGCCCAGATAAATCGAAGATTTTTCCAACCATCTCCCCAGGTATGAATTTCAGCATCCCCAACACGTGGACGATATGGTACTGAGATTTCGATGGCCTTCTTTTTGCCAAGCACCTTTCGAGCGAGAATCTTCATCTCTTCTGAAAGAGGCATTCCGTCATTTGTCGGTCGCATCTTTTCATTCTCGAAAATAGACTTGCGGAAGACCCACATTCCGGACTGAGAATCCTTTATTCCATATCCAAATGCCAAACGGGCATTGAATGAAAGCATCCAGTTCCCAAATCCATGAAGTCCAGACATTGAACCATCTTCAGCTAATGATAGACGGTCACAAGTGATGAAGTCTAATTCATCGTCGATAAGCCTCTTGACGAGTTCTGGAACTAATTCAGCAGGGTAAGTGCAATCAGCATCCATTGTGATGATGATATCACCTTTGGCTACAACAAATCCAGTTCGGTAGGCACGTCCGTACCCTTTTCGTGGCTCAAGATGGACTCTCACGCCCTTTTCCAAAGCGATTTCACGGGTGCGGTCAGTCGAATTACCATCGACGATCATGATTTCTAATTCATCACACCAATCACGAGGAATGGCATCAACGGTTGGACCAAGAGCCTCCTCTTCATTGCGAGTTGGTAGAATCACCGTCACCGAGACCGGGAGTCTGTCCGCCATGACCGCTCGACCGAGGAATCAGACTTGAAGGCACCTATCCAGCGATTATTTAGAGAACTAGCAGTTGGGTGGCATGAATGACCATGCACATAGCCATCGTCTCAGGTGAATATCCTCCTCGTTGGGGGGGAATCGGCTCGGTGGTATTCCATCTGGCCGGCCATCTGGTTTCATTGGGTCATGAGGTGTCGATTATCACTCGTTCTCATAATGGGAGTACGCCCACTCAAGAAGGTGTAGAAGTAATTCCCGTGAGATGGGCCCGACTGCCGATGGCTTTCACTAGATCATACGGTAAAAGCGCGTTAAGAGCATTGAAGAAACTGCATGCTAAAAAGCCAATTGATGTCATTAATGCCCACCTTCCTTTAGTCTCGTGGAAAAGAAGAGAATTTCGTAGTCTCGAAAATAATATTGCTCCGGTAGTCTCGTGCTTACATGGCTCTTGGCTTGGCGAAAAAGAGGGTGTAAAGAGAGCAGCCGCTGCAGGAGAGTCTGCTATTTGGCGAAATCCGAATGACCTAGCAATTCTCACCACTGGCGGTTGGTATTCTCGATATGAGAGAGCTGGTGTATTAGAATCGAGCATTTGTGTTTCCAATTCCCAATCAACCCTCAAGGAATTCAAGCGTTGGTACAAGCCCGCTACTGATTTCGATTGTGAAGTCATTCTTTGGGGGTGTGACCACAAGGTGTTCAGACCACCAAATATCGATAATGAGGCTGAGCAATTGGAGCATGAGCGAATACGCACTCAATATGGGTGTGGAGATGAATCAGCACTATCACATTCCCCTGATACCAAAACTCCAATGTTACTTGCAGTCGGACGATTAGTAGCACGAAAGGGATACATGACACTCCTTAGAGCCATGCCGGCCATTATTGCAGAGAACCCGGGTGCTAAACTGGTTATTGTGGGACGAGGTCATATGCGAAAAAGCCTTGAGAAGACCGCAAAGAAATTCGGTCTTGAAAATTCAATACATATCAAGAGTAGTTTGTCATTCGATGAATTAGCACAACATTTCCGTTCAGCCGACCTCGTCATATATCCCTCATATTATGAGGGTCAAGGCCTAATTCCTCTGGAATCTTTAGCGAGCGGCACTCCTGTTGCTACTGTTAATCAAGAGCCGCTGACAGAAATGGTTGATGAAACGGTTGGAGGCTTATTCAAAAGAGGTGATCCTATTGATCTCGCACGTGTTGTAAATGAGATGCTGTCTTCCGAACAGAGGCTCGAAAAGGCCAACTTAGGACGAGAAAGAGTTCTCTCAAATTTCACCTATGAGCACAATGCTGAGGCCTATGAATCTGTGTTTTTGCGTGCTATTAGCAAAAAGAACGCTGAGCCGAAGTCCTCTTGATGTTGGTGCTACCACCTATGTCTATGGAAGAGGGTTTCTTCGACGCTGAATTGGTCGAGAATTCTGATACTAGTATCCTGAATGGCTTATTGGCAGCCACAGGTGCAGTCAGCATCGTTTTCCTTCTGGTTGCCATGATGATGGGCGAAGTTCTTGATGGAATTGGCAATCAAAATAGTCCACCTCTTCAACCAGGTGACCAAGTAGAACTTGAATGGGGAGAGCCGATTTACATGCCTCGTCACGAAGAGTGCATCGACCCGGGTAATGGTCAGGATGAAGATTACATTGCATACGGAATTGGCTATGAGCCATCCTTGTCGATTGATTCGATGGGAAATATGCAGGTCACTGCTCATAAGGACTTGAGATGGGGTGGAGAAGATGCACCAATTCCAATTTTCCTCGACCCTGATGACCCAGGATTGTGGTACGCATGTTCAGAAGGAGACCAAACCAGTTGGGATTATTGGGCTTCTTGGTTCTGGATCTCCACCGATAATGGCTCCACATGGGGCCATGGCGATGGTTTTGAGCCAACGCCTGGTAATATGCTCAGTTCCATTCCCGGCTCGGTAACAGGCGGTGGTTCGGAATGCCTTGGAGATGAAGGCGATATTGCAGTTGATGCAAATGATGTAGTCTACTATCTTGATACCACTCTAGAGGATAATTGGTGGCACCGATTTACCGGTGGTGGCTCCACATATGAGATGGGTTCAGTTTGCCAACGCATGAATACTATGGCTGCTGATGATAGGCCATGGGTTGCAGCTCAAGGTGATGGAATAATCCACTATCTTGGTAATTCCGGGGTGAGCCCTCCAGAATGTACTGCCGATACTGGCCGATATTGGTATTATCACTCTGAGAATGGAGGTAATTCTTTCTCCCAATGTTACTCAATGCCAGGAGGCTGGTCTACAATTTCTTCACAGAAGAACGGCTCTTACGTTTTTGTTGCTCAAGAGGATGCAGATACTGACTCAGGTTCGGTGCAGGTCCGAATCAGTGATGATTATGGCCGAGGAACAGGACCGGGACCTTCTGATGGAAGTTGGGAAAGCCCGGTTATGGTTGGACCAAGGAATGGTAATTGCCCTGAGGGATACCCGGTAGTCAACAATAACGAAGGCGGAACTGTCGTTGTAGTTTGGGCGGATTGCCCAGGTGGTAATCTCGGAGCTTGGGATATTTACATGGCTATTTCCTACGATAATGGAACCAATTGGGAGGAGTCTTGGACCATTACACCATATTGGGGAGAAGCGGGTGGAATTACGATGTATCCATTCGTTTCCATAAGCGAAAGCGATGTTGTTTCAGTTTCATTTTATGGCTTAGAATTCGGCGCTGATGGTTCTTATTCACAAGGTGATGAGTGGTATCTGTACGCTGGTGCGGTATACCAACCACACGGCAATGATTCCTTTGATTGGTACATTGCAGATCCTACTCCACTACACATCGTTACCGCCTATGAGGAGGCCGAAGGGGATGTGCATGCTCTGCACGATTTCTTTGAGACGGTTCTTTCACCGGAAGGAGATTGGATGGGAATAGCATATCAGCAGAATATCGGAGAGCATCCTTTCGAGGAATACGAGGAACAGCGTTACATTAAATTCGTTAGAGGGGATGTGACGAGCAACGTTCCAGAACCCGAAAGTGAGCCGGAAATAGAGGAGATTAGAACCTCCCCATTGATTGCAACTGACCTCTAAAGTGCCGGCGACCCATTGAAAACCCCCTCCTCGCATGCAGGTACATGCGCGCGAGAGCATGGCTGGCGTTTTGTCTGGCCGCGTGCATGGTGACTTTTCTTCCACCAGTCGCTGCTGATGATGATATTACCAATGCCAATCCAATGACAAATGGCGTTTCCTCAAATGGCTATGTTTGCTATGATGATGGCTGTTCACCAAACGATGAAATCGACTGGTGGAAAATGTATGCTTACAAAGGCGACATAGTCCAAGTTTCATTTTCAGGTTCAATGAATAATGGAGCTTGGTGGTGCCCAGGTGATGGTTGGGAAGCCGATTTTTCTATGCATGACGGGGCAGGGTCACAAGTTGCAAGTCAGGCAATGTCTGATGCAGGTTCATCGACGACTCTGTCGACGACGATGCCAACTGCGGGATGGGTTTACGCCAAAATCAAGGGCAAGGATAGTTGGTGCAATGATGGAGTCGATTATACTCTAACTCCAAGCATCAATCAGGATAGTAGAGATACAGATGAGGATGGTTTCATCGACACTGAAGATGATTGTGATCTTACTGCAGGAACCTCAACCAATGACCGTCAAGGATGCCCAGATGAGGATTCAGATGGATGGTCGGACCCCGATGGGGGATGGGGCCCAAATAATGGTGCAGATGCATTCCGATCCGAGCCAAGTCAATGGATGGATTCAGATAACGATGGTTATGGCGATAATTTAGATGGATTCCAAGGAGATCATTGCCCTTATCGACGTGGATACTCTGCCGAGGACCGCTTCGGTTGCCTTGATTCAGATGGTGATGGCTGGTCTGATGCAGACCCTGGCGGCCTAGATGGCGTAACCGAATGGTACGCACATCCTCAGGGCTTAGGCGATTCTTTCCCATTTGAAGCCAGCCAATGGCAAGATACCGATGAGGATGGCTTCGGCGATAATTGGGCTGACCCTGAATGGAATGATACCAGAGTCAATTGGTCGATTGGAATTTGGTATGATAATGCCAGTACACCAGATGCTTGTCCTTTCGTAACAGGATATTCAATTCAAGATAGGTATGGTTGTCCAGACGAAGATTCCGATGGATGGTCAGATCCAGATGGAAATTGGACAGCAGCCGATGGCGCAGATGCATTCCCTACCATTCCAAGCCAGTGGTCTGACCGCGATGGCGATGGTTGGGGTGATAATCAGAGCCTAGATGCCGAACAAGTCGATGACTTCCCTGATAATCCAAGCCAGTGGTTGGATACCGATGGCGATGGCTGGGGAGACAATCAATCATATGGTGCATCTCAAGTAGACGATTTCCCACTAATACCTTCGCAGCACCTCGATTCCGATGGAGATGGCTATGGGGATAATCTAACGGGATTCGAAGCTGATGTTTGCCCTCTTTCAACAGTTGAAGAAGTTGAAAGTGGTTGGATTAGTTGGGCTGACCGCTTTGGTTGCTTTGACTCAGATATGGATGGATATTCCAATCCCGATGATTGGTGGATTTCGCACCCCGACGGCTTTGCAGATGCCTTCCCAGACGACGAGAGCCAATGGCACGATACCGATGACGATGGCTATGGCGACAATTCCGAATATTTTGACGGAGAGACTTGGCGAGAAGCATGGAGAGGAGATGGCTGCGTTTCTACAGAAGGCAACTCCACCATGGACCGTTGGGGCTGCCCTGACTATGATGGCGACGGCTATTCCGACCCTACTGCGCACTGGTTATCTAGCCCAGGAGGGCAAGGAGATGCTTGGCCTGCTGACCCAACTCAGTGGCACGATAGAGATGGCGATGGTAGAGGTGATAATCCACGTGGAACCACTGCAGACGTTTGTCCAGACGTTCCCGGTACCTCAGTCGGACCAATACAAGGTGGAGATCGATGGGGTTGTCACGATACCGATGGTGATGGTTGGTCAGACCTCGGAGATACTTTCCCGCATGAGCCAACTCAGTGGCGTGATTCTGATAGTGATGGTTTCGGCGATGATCCAAATGGGCATGAAGGCGATGCTTGTCCTAGTGAGAGAGGTCAATCATTCTTTGACCGCTTAGGTTGCCGTGATT
The DNA here is from genome assembly GCA_030747785.1 of Candidatus Poseidoniaceae archaeon. Taxonomy (GTDB): domain Archaea; phylum Thermoplasmatota; class Poseidoniia; order Poseidoniales; family Poseidoniaceae; genus MGIIa-K1. Next base: position 40,482 of record JASLKC010000055.1, read on the forward strand.
CAGACGGTGATGGATGGTCAGACCCTTCACAGGATTGGCCGGCATCACCGTGGGGTACTGCAGATGCTTTCCCTACAGACAGAATGCAATGGGAAGACCTTGATGAAGATGGCTTTGGCGATGTTCAGATGGGCGCTCTAAGAGATGACTGCCCAGATGTTTCTGGCACTTCGTATAGAGATGTACAAGGTTGCCCAGACCGCGACGGTGACGGATGGTCTGACGAATACGGCGGCTGGAATGCAGCGATTTCAATCATGGGTGAAGACCCAGCAGCGAGTTGGTTATCATATCTCATTCTTGGGAGCACGATGATTTTCGCATCGATGATAGCCCATCTTACCAAAATGAGTAGATCGGCTGAAGCACTTGAGAGAGGACTTTCCAATCCAGAGAAAGAACAAGGAGGTGAATTCGATGCGTGAGTTCTTCCTTGCTCTGCTAATTATCACCTCGTGTTTCATCCAACCGGTTTCTGCTGAGGAGGTAGACCCATTCGAAGAAGCTGGACTGACACTCGTCGCTCTAAGAAACGATAGTTTGGATGTAGACCAAGACGGTATTATTGATTCTATCCGGGTAGTAATCGTTCTTAATTCAACAAATTCTTGGGTGGATTTGACACTTACATTATACGGAGAATATGCCGGTAGAATCGTGGATGATGAAATTACTATGTCCTTTGATATGCAGGCCAATGCATCGATTACATACGATTCTTGGGCCGAAGGAGAACATATGCTATATCTCGATATTACAGATGTTGAAGGGCGATTATTATCGCAGATTGCCATAGGTAGTTTTGACCTAACACCTGCACTCTTGACGCCTTCTATTGACTTGCAACTATCCGGCTCGGAAATAATGGAGACCGGGGACGATTGCCAAATTGAGAGAAAATTCATCGACGAAACAGGTCCACGATATGGAATGGATGGAACCCGTTCAATCAGTGGAACCCCATTCAAGGTTCTCGATGACCAGAACTTCTTAGATTGCAGCGATTGGCCTGCAGGCGAATACATTATTCGCGAAACATATCAAAACGGACTTGGCCAAACATCGATGGATGAATTGGAGATTGTTATTGTTAACAAGCCACCTCCAGCATTTGAGTTGGCTGTATCAGGAAATGAAGTGGCAGTCGGCGGTCCATGCTCAATCGACCATGTCCCTGCACCCGGAGAGGACCATCTGCTCTATACCAAAACATGGACAATTACTCCACAAAGTGGTCTTGATTCCAACAGTAGTCGAGTTGATTGTAAAGACTGGTCACCAGGAGTCTACAAGGTTCTTCTGACAGTTACAAATTTCGAGGGCATAAAGGCTACTGAAGGAGTGATGTTGGTCCGACTTCCACCGCCAGTCGTACAAGATGTTCCCCAAGATGATGCCCTACCATTACAGTCACGCGGTGAGGATACTCAAACTTCATCTGTAGGATGGTATGGTATTGGTTTACTTTCGATTTTCCTTGGAATTGCGGTATTTGTATTGATGTCTCGAAATTCTGAAGACGAAGATATTCTGATGTCCATCAACCTAGATTCAGATGGGAAACCAGATTCTGATGGCTTACCAACCCATGTCGATGATGAGGGAATTCTTTGGCGTCGTCATGAAGATGGTCAAGTAGATTGGTGGGATCAATCAATGATGATGTGGTCAAGGTGGTAGTATGGAATGGGGAATCATACTAAAATGGACATTATATCTTGTCTGTGTATTAGCCATTATTTTTGCTTCAAGGCTAATGTGGATATGGTGGACCCGAGTAAGAACAGAGGCTCCACAACTCAATAGAGAATGGGTTGCAGATTGCAGGGGATTGGGTACAGCAACGATAGATGGACCGGAAATTGTAATCAAAGATGTCAGAGATTTCAAATGGCGGACTAGTAGGGATTTTGATGAGAAATGGATAGAAGTTTCAGTAAATGCAGATTCGATAAAGGATGTGTGGTTTGTCATCGATCACTTCCACAAAATCAAAGGATTAGCTCACACCATGATTTCATTTGAATTCGAAGATGGACAAGTAATCACATTCTCATTTGAGACAAGGCGAGAAATCGGCGAAAGATATCACCCATGGGATGGGATGTGGAGAGCATACGAACTCTATCTTCTCGTAGCTACCGAGAGAGATGCTCTGCATCTCAGAACAAATGTCAGACATCACAAGGTTCACTTATTCAGGGCACAGACGCCTCCGGGTAAAGACAAGGCCTTGCTATTGGCCTTGCTGGCTCGCCTAAATCAGATTGCAGAACGTCCGGAATGGTATCACACCCTATTCAGTACATGTACTACCTCGATTGTCGACCAAGTGAATTTGATTACTCCCGGAAGAATTCCAAAGATGTGGCGCACATTACTTCCTGGCCATTCTGGCAAGGCCGCATGGAAATTGAAGTTGATCGAAGATTGGGGCGGATTTGAAGGAACAATGATTGCGAGCCGTATCGATGAAAAGGCTTGTGACTGGGATGAAAAAGAGGAATATTCTCTTCACATCAGACGCCATCTACCTCCGCGTTCAAGTTGACCAGACGAAGAGTAAATCTCCTGTCGCATGGGAGATTTCTACAGCCCCACCTTTTGCGGTGTTTCCTACTCCCTTTGTTCCGGTGTTCAAGTTCTCATTATTCATTTCAAATTCACAACCACTTAGGGTGACCGACTCGACGGGACCGAGTGCAAATAGAGCGCAAATAGAGCTGCTTTCCAACTCGATACTTAGCCCATCATCTGGGACTCTACATGCTCTCCAGCCATCGAGATATAGAATTGCATCAGAGTTGGATTCCACAAGTGAAGTATATGCTTGAAGTTGGTGATCTAACCTTCCTCCAGCAATTCCTACTACTGCATCAACATCATATTTCTTCAGTGCTTTTGCAAGGTCTGAATCATCTTGATTATCCGTGGTTTCAAGGCCTTCACGACTCTTAATTGAATCGAGATCGCCAATCACCACATCCCATCCTTCAAAACGGTCGGCAGCACCATCGAGTGCAATGGTGAAATCCGCTTGCTCAATTAATGCTTCAAATAGCTCATCTGAAGGAAACTCACCATTGGCCACTACGAGGACAAATTCCGCCATGAACAGCCCATCAAGTACACCGATTCAAGCCGTTCGCTCCAAAGGAGCCAAACCGGCCCCCTACAAGGGGGCCGTACGCACTTGTCTTGGCAAAGGTGATGAAGGAAGGGAATTCTGATGGATAGCATGTCATGGCGCGGCAAGGCTCTGCCAATCGCGATTCTTGTGTTATTTGTCATGCAATCCGCTTCGCCATTCATTGGCAACCAGCCTGTTCTCGTAGAGGATGAAGTAGTCCATAATACGGCAACTGTGCCCTTTTCCAACGGAAGTGGGCATGATTTAGCAGGCACCACGTTGACCTTGGATGGAGTGGATTGGACCGTTCGACCAGAATCGAATTTGGACCTCTGGAATAGTTATCCATTACTCAATAAATCGGATAGCAAGGATTTGCTTGTATTGCCTAATGGAGAAGTAATGGCTTGCTCATTGAATGCTGGCCAACCCAGTTTGATTATTTTACATCTCAATGACTCTTTGTCAGAAATAGAATTCGACTCCCCTTCAGTCACACCGATATTTGAGCAGTCTTGTTCAATCGCAGTAAATGATCTGGGTCGCATTCACATCGCATACACGATGGACAATAATCTCAAGGTCGCAAGATTAGCGGTAGAAAATGCAGTATACTCTGAACCAACTTGGCATATCAGAACAATTGAGAATGAATCACAACCACTCGGCCTTGAGATGGTTATCGATTCTGATGAGAGAATGCATATCCTCTATGTAACGGATGTCGGATTGGAAAAGATGTCTTTTAACAAGGCATTCTGGGACCATAACATTCTAGAAAAAGGTGACATTGGCACTGATTTGGAAGTCGAGATAGATGATTCAGATATGTTACATATCGTCTATGTTGAAGAGACAGAAGGCGAGGTAAGGCTACTTAGAACCGATGGTTTGCAGACTACAAAGCAGGTATTGGCAAGAGGTACTGAGATAATGTCGCATGTTGCGATGGACCTCGATTCTAATTCTATCGAACAACTTGTTTATTCATCGGGTAACGATGTCAATAACACTTCACTTTCTTTGGTTCGGAGCCTTGTCGGAGAAGATGAGGGGCGAATCAATCCCAATGCAAAATGGAGTTTGAGTCTTGATGATGATAGTGAAGAAGGAGTCATTGCAAGTGGTGACCTCAACGGCGATGGTCGTGATGACCTCGTCTATACAATCCCTGATGGAAATGGTACAGTTTCGATTCACTATGGCTCACCCGATGGGCCAAGTGACTATCCCGACAAGGTTCTGGTTGGAGAGAATGCAGATTCTTCTTTGGGAACTGGATTAGCAATCGGAGATTGGAATTGTGATGGATATGATGATATTGCAGTTTCAGAACCTGGTCTGGCAAATAATTCCTCAGGATACGTATGGGCAATTCTCGGAGGAGAAGATGGGCTCGAGAATTCATCTTGGTGGAATATGACCGGCGAGGATGACGATGGACTGGGATGGTCCATGACCTCGATGGGAGATGTTGAGAATGATGGCTGTGATGATTTAGCTATCGTCGCTTACGGTACTGTTTCAGTAGATGAAGAAGGAGTGGTGGTCGCCAAAGGCAAGGTCGTCTTGCTACGTGGAAATTCCTCTGGTCTTCAGAATTACCAAAATATTACTCAAACACTCGATGGGCCACAATTTGGTAGAGTTGTAGTCGGTGGAGGAGATTACGATGGTGATGGTCATCCAGACCTCGCAATCTCAAATACCGGTACAGTTGATTCACCTACTGGATACAGTTCTCTCGAAGTATTTGCAGGCGGAACTGGAGGAATCGATCCACTCCCTATTCAATCTGAACAAATTCTACTACAAGGCAAATTATTCGGTGCAGCAATGGCATGTGTTGGAGATATTGATGGTGATGGAAATGATGACCTCTTACTATCCGAACTCTATGCTGATGGTGGATTGTACCACTCTGGGAAAATACATCTCTGGACAGGTAGTTCTAACGGGCCCACATCGACTTGGAGTCTCAAAGGAAGTTATGCTAATGCTAACTTTGGAACAAATCTCGCATCTGCTGGCGATGTGAATGAGGACGGGTACGATGATTTCCTAGTAATGCAACTCCCCAATTCCAATAGTGGCAAGGTCGAACTATTCCTTGGTGGGCCAAATGGTGTACGCACCGATGTGCAATTATTCGCAGAAGGTGCAACAAATGAGCACCTTGGGCTCAGACTGCTAACAGGCATGGACCTAGATGGAGATGGAATGGGAGACTTGGCCTATTCAACTAGAGATTTGACACGTGGAGATGCTTTCGGCCCAGAGATTGTCATTTTGACCGAGCGTGACTGGGAGTTCATCGACTTTTCAATCAATGCAGAGATTTCTGATGTCTCAATGGGAACAAGCGCTCGTGGAACGCCCTCGATACTTGTCGACATTACCGGCCAAGACAATCTGTTAATCGAACATATTCTTGACGGTACCCCTGGTGGTAAATGGTCGATGCTTTCAATGCAAGATATCAGAGATGGCTTAATCGATGTTAGTTCGGCTGGTAAACCCTATATTTTCAATAATTGTAATTGGGAAATATGTGTAGAAGGCGCGAAAATAACTACACCAATAGGCCAAACAATGTTGGAGAAAGAATTGGTATCAAGCGGTAGCATGGGGCAGATGTTAGGTGGAATTACAGATGATGCTGGAAAGCAGCGTCTCGCTTTTGCTAGTGCACCTATGTCCCAGATTCTCTACTCTGAAGAAGGAGTTAGCAGTTGGTCTTCTAGTTTGGTCAGGGGTTCTATTGATCTCCGACATCCAATCGATGTCCATCTCGATTCTGATGGATATAGTAACCTAATCTATGTGAACGACGATGGTGGTCAAATTGAAATTGCAACACTAAATAGCACCTGGTCACTTTCACAACTCACTAATACAACAGTTGGAAATGATTTCGATTCACTCTGGCTCGACGATGATAGAATAATAATTCTGCAAGTCGGAATGGTAGAGAATGATAGCTGGTTACAATTCTTAGAATTCAGTGCAGAAAATGAAACTGGAGTGCGAAATCATACAGTGACAGATATCGCTCAGGTCAATACTACTGCCCTATTTGAAATCGACATTATTCGTGATGACCAACTTGCCCTCGTTTACATGGATGGCGATACCATGCAAATCGACGTACGTAATCTCAGCGGTGGTAATTGGACCAACGAGCAAAATATTTGGTTAGGCAATCATGATACTAATCGTATACTTGCAATGGATGGTGGAGCAATCCTCCATGATTCAAATGGCAGTAGCCATGGGACTCTTATCGAAAGTAATGGTTCATGGAATAGCATTACTCACGATGTACCTACATCCGCTTCAGGCATCGAATATACCAGTATGGCCAATCATTGGTATGCAACAACAATCGATACCAATGGTAACCTTGTGTTGACATTTGGTGCAAATGATGGCGAAATCCAATTTTCTCATGCAATGGAATCGATTTTTGCATCTGGCCCTGCTCCAATTTCTGAAGGGTTGAATGAGAGTGCGCACATCGTATACTTTGAGAGTATAAATGAAGATGTAATTCTTCTACGCACCCTTCGTGATAAAGACCGTGATATGATTCCTAATCTAATTGATGATATGGCCCGAATTGGCGATCAATGGTCCGATTCTGATGGTGATGGGTATGGAGATAATGACCTCGGACCATCGGCTGATAATTGCCCGAATACGAATGGGCCCTCTTCAATTCAAGTATTGGGCTGCAATGACTATGATTTGGATGGTTGGACAGATGCTGAAGATGATTGTGTCAATGATGACGGAATGTCATGGTGGGGTCGATTCGGTTGTGCAGACCTTGACCAAGATGGCTGGTCTGACAATGATGCGACGTGGATTGGTGGCGACCGTTTTGGAACAAATTGGAAGCAGGCTTTAGACACCGATTTGGATGGATACGGGGATAACCATGGACCGGATTGTTGTAATACAGAATTCGATAACAAGATGCCAGACCTTTTCCCATACAATAGCAAACAGTGGGAAGATCTTGATGGTGATGGTTATGGGGACAACTCATCCGATTTCGTGACTGGAGACCAATGCCCTTGGGAAGCAGGATATTCGTGGAGAGACCGCCTTGGTTGCTATGATTCGGATGGCGACGGAGCATCGGACCCTTCGAATATTGGCAAAGTAACCGAATGGAATGAGAGTCATGGTGCCGATTGGTGGCCATCTGATGGGACCCAATGGGCAGATTCAGATGGTGATGGATTTGGAGATAATGATTCAGAGGGCGCTACGACTCCAGATAAATTCCCAACTAATGAAGCAGCTGCAAATGATACTGATGGCGACGGATACCCAAATAATTGGACCAGCCTGAAAAATGCAAATAATACTCAAGGACTCGAATTAGATTCTTGTCCTAATATGTGGGGGAATTCTACCAATCCACAGTGGGGCTGTGTTGACAGTGATGGCGATGGAATGATGGACGCCGCAGATCATTTCCCATACGATTCAACTCAGGTCCAGGATTCCGATGGCGACGGATGGGGCGATAATCAACAAGGAACAGACCCGGACAAGTGTCCTTTCGATATTGGAGTTTGGAATGGTACGCTTGGTCTAGGTTGTCCGCTAATCAACGATGATGATGACGATGCTGATTTGGTTCCAAATGAATACGATGAGTGCCCTGATACTGAAGCAGATTTAGAAGTAGATTCAGTCGGATGTGCAAATAATCAGAAGGATGATGACCAAGATGGTGTTAACAACCATCTCGACCTTTGTCCAAATTCGGAATTCGAGGCCGTGGTAGATGCAGATGGTTGTACTCTAACCCAATCAGAAACCGACTCAGATAATGACGGTGTAATGGATCCAGAAGATTTGTGTCCTGATTCAGACTCAGAAATTGAGGTAGATGATGTAGGTTGTAACCCTGCTCAAAGAGATGATGATGGTGATGGAATCAGCAATGCAGAGGATATGCAATGTCCAGAAACCCCTGAAGGTTATCCAATTTATGAGGATGGCCCAGATATCGGATGTACCGATGAAACTCAACTAGAAGTTGACTTCGATGGCGATGGTTGGCTAGGAGATTACTCCTATGACCCGATTAATGACATTCACACCGGCGATGCATTCCCTGCAGATCCTACTCAATGGCAAGACCGTGATGGTGATGGCTATGGCGATAATGCAAACGGAAATCTCGCAGATGATTGCCCAGACCAATGGGGTAATTCCACAGAGAGAGATACGCTTGGTTGCACAGATACAGATGGGGACGGATTCCAAGATGCAATGGGTCATGATGCATTCCCGAATGATTCAACACAGTGGCTAGACGAAGATTTCGATGGATATGGTGACAATTCTTCTGGGAATTTACCTGATTTATGTCCAGGTACAAATCCGTCATTAAAACACGAGGCAGATGGGTTTTCAGGCTGTTCACAAGAACAAAGAGATTCAGATGGCGATGGTGTAAATGACAGATTAGATACTTGCCCTGATACTCCACTCGGCAAGGAAGTCTACACCGATGGCTGTCCAGTACCTTCTACCGAAGGCCCAAATGGTGATTCTGACCTAATCATGGGAATGGAGCCAATGATATTCTACGCCGCAGCAGGCGGTGGTGCACTATTGATACTCGTCATATTGATTTTGATAATCAGAAGACTTGGGGGAGGAGATTACGACCTCGATGATGATGAAGATGATGAGGATTGGTTCGATGACGATGATGATGAAGATGATTTCATGTCGAATTTACTCGGTGGTAGCGGTCCAACACGAGGTCCTGCCGGTCCAAACCCAGCACGAGGCCCCGGTGGTCCAACAAGAGGTCCAGGAGGTCCAACTCGAGGCCCTAGTGGCCCAGCAGGAGGTCCAACCCGAGGTCCCGGCGGTCCAATAGGAGGTCCAGGAGGCCCAACTCGAGGCCCCGGCGGTCCAGCAAGAGGCCCAGGAGGTCCAACACGAGGCCCCGGTGGTCCAGCAAGCGGTCCAGAAGGCTCAAAACCAGTAACTAAGAAAAAAGCAGTTAGTGGAAAAAAGGTCAGGAAGACTAAGGTAAATATCCCTTCAGATTTGTTTTCGCAGGATGAACTTGCAGACCGTAAGGCAGCAATAGATTGGGCAAAGCAAGCAATCTCAGATGGTGATGCAGAAAGGAGCATTATGATGCAACTACAGAGCACTGGTTGGACAGCTCCTCAGTCTCGAGCAATCCATGACCTTGCGAAGCGTTAAGGGTCTCCATCAGAATCAATAAGTGCATGCGGTTGGCCATGAAAAGGAGGAGTTAGGATGAGCACTGAAGGTGAAGGCGCAATGATGCCAGATGGCATCGAGGTCGATGAGGCCGCTGCTTACTTTGGTGTGGTTGCATCTTCCGATAGTCTTCATCAGATGATGGCCTTACCTCGCAAAGAATCAATGCAACGTTTCTTTGTTCTATTATCTGATTTGGTTCTCAAGCCTGGGGATTTTGATTTTGAAGAAGCGAGCGAACGTTTGCAGTGCGAAGGTGGCGAAATCTACTATCTGGTCGCAGGACATCTTGGAATAATGTCGATGCCACTTCCATTATTGGCTGCTATTGAGGCGGGTAATTTTTCTGGAGAAGATATGGTCTTAGCAACCGAAATGTCAGATCCAATGAGAATTCTCAAACTCTTTGCTATTGCCCAGCAGACCGGAGGAGAGGCAGAGGTCGCAAATTATCTTTCAATTATGGATACGATAATGAGTGACCCAGTCTCAAATTCAGATAAATTACTTGCTGTTGCTCGAGATTTACGTGCTTCATTCGATGTATCAGGCCATGTAATGCCAGTTTCTAGTCTGGCAACTTCTGGAGCGAATGCATCTGAACTTGAAGCAGCAAATGTGGCGAATGTTGCAGCATTACCTGCACTCGAAAAGACACCTTCTGTTCCAGTAACAATCCCTAAGCCTGAAGTCATTGCAAGTGTGCCTTTGCCAAAAGAAGTTGCAAGTGTTCCTATTCCAACAGCAGAGCCAATACCACTTCCAGAGGTAGAGGAGCCAAAGATAGCAGTCGATGAGCGCAAGGATGCTGAAAAGACCGATGATGCATTTGCTGGCGCATTTGGTATGCAAGAACCCGAACCTGAGCCAGAACCTGAGCCAGAACCCGAACCTGAGCCAGAGCCAGAACCAGAACCCGAGCCTGAGCCAGAGCCAGAACCCGAGCCTGAGCCTGAGCCAGAACCCGAACCTGAGCCCACTCTCGAAGAGAAGTTTGCTGCTGCAGATACAGATGATAGCGGTTCCCTTTCGGTTGAGGAAGTAGCTGAAGTAACGGGATTAGATATCGAAGCAGCAACAACACTCCATGCAGCAGCAGATGCTGATGGTGATGGAGAAGTCACTCTTGAAGAGCTTAAAGCAGCTCCAAAGGTTGCGGAAAAGATACTCCCCAAGCCAGTCAAACCGGTTAGAAGTAAGATTCAGCCCCAGCCGCCTCAAGCACCTCAAGCACCACAAGGAACGCCACAGTGGGGCCAGCAACAACCAGTGCAGCAGCCAACGCAGCAACCAGTGCAGCAACCAATGCAGCAATGGCCGCAACAAAATCCTCCTTTAGGCCAGCAAATTGGCCAGCAACAGCAGCAATGGAATCAGCCAGTACAACCAATGCAACCTACTATTAGATCTGGAATTCATTGTAGAGGTTGTAGAATTGGTGTTGATCCCAACTGGAGATTTTGTCCGGTATGCGGAACACAAAATCGTTGATCACGGCATGAAAATTCCATCATCAAGAATTTGTGTGTCATCGAGCCACACAGAAGGTTTAGTGATTACTCCTGGAATGTGAATTCCCACATTGGAATTCCCACCAAGGCTTGAGTTATCTCCAATTGAGAAGTAACAGGTTCCCAGCATTTTTTCATCTTCTAGAACATGCCCGGTCAATTTGGCTTCCGGGTTCATGCCAAATCCAAATTCTGCAACAGTCCAAACGAGTTCCCTATCTCTAGATTTCAGTCGCGTAGCAGCCTCGCCGAATTGTTGACGAATCTGTGCCGCAACAGCATCTCCTTTGAGATCAATTACTATTCCATCCTCAACGATTAATTCTAATGGTTCTTCCAAGAGTGTGGCTTCCCATGTACCATCAATCACGATTGTTCCATTCATCGTACCTTCTTTTGGCAAAACGAATACTTTACCGGCTGGAAGATTAGTAATCATTCTTGGTCGATTACAAATTCCATTATCATCAAGTTTCCAATCACGCCAATTTACTTCAAATTCCACATCGGTTCCATTAGAATCTTTGACATGTATCAAGCGCTTTCTCCTAAAGATACTCGAAAGGCCAGAAATTCTATTTTTTATTTCTGAAAAATCAGCAGTCATGCCGCCTTGAGTGAACATTTCAATGGTCATTCCCGGCATTGTAGCCACCCTTGCCCCTTCTCGAATAGCTGTTCTAATCGCTCTGGTATGAGTAAGTGAATATCTGGTAGGTGCGATGACAATTTGTTGTTGTTTCATTAGATTAGCAACTGGAGCAGGTGGCTCTTCACCATGGTGGCGGCCCTTTGGCATGACCACAAGTAGAACACGGTCTGACCTCTCACAAGCGGCTGTATGGAGGGCTTGACCAATTTCCCCTGTAGTGGGGTCACACACGATGAGGACATTCTCTCCTCTTCGAATATCCATACAGGTTTGGATCACCGCTTTAGCCGATTCAATAAGAGTCTTGGAAATGTCCAATTCCACATTGGAATCATCGTTTGATACAATTTCTTCTTCAGGAACTTCTGCATCGATTATCTCTTCGAGATCCTGGTCTAATTCTAAATCAACGGGCGCTTCCTCATCCTTCGCACGACGGCGGAATGGAGGGGCCATGAAAAGCGCAATCGCCCAACTGACTTCAAGGTGTGCCAAGACAAAGTGGGAGTGTTCAAGGACGAGATACAACCCCCAGAGCCTATGGACGCCAAAGAGGAATTTCTCAACCTGGTCCGCGATATGCACCGACTGACATCGCTTCAAGGTCATCTCGGTTGGGACCAAGAGACCAAAATGCCTCCAAAAGGTGCGGCTGCACGCGGTGATATCTTAGCGTGGTTAGCAAGTGAAGCGCATGGCCGTTTAACCGACGCCAGAATGGGTGAATTGCTTGCTGAATTAGAAGTGGGTAGTTTGGATGCCGACCTCGGTGCGAATGTTCGTGAGATGAGGAGAAAGTACGACGAGGCCGTAAAAATCCCAAGTGAATTCATTCATGAATTTACCAAAACTCGTAGTTCTGCATTAGTAGCATGGCAACAAGCACGTTCCGAAGATAATTGGTCTCACTTTGCTCCACATCTTGAGAAGTTGGTAGCATTGACACGCCAGAAAATCGAATTGCTTGGAAATGAAGGCACTCCTTACGATACTTTACTCGATGAATACGAAGTAGGTATGACCGTCGCAGATTATGACCCATTATTTGCTGGATTGAAAGATCGTCTTGTTCCTTTACTCAAGTCAATCATGGATTCTGGAGTAATGATTCCCCGTTTGCCTGAAGGTATGACATTCCCTGCCGATGCTCAAGAAGCATTTTGCAATCGTGTTTCAAATGCCATGGGTTTCGATTTTGAAGCGGGTAGAATGGACCGCTCCACTCATCCCTTCTGTGCTGGATTGTGGCCAGGAGATACACGTTTTACCACACGGTTCGATGAAGCAGACCCATTCTCTTGCCTCTATGCGGTTATGCACGAGGCGGGACATGGACTCTATGAGCAAGGTCTTGGAGCCGAGCATGTATTTACTCCACGAGGACATGCAATTAGCTTAGGCGTTCACGAGAGCCAGAGTAGACTTTGGGAGAATCAGATAGGTAGAACAGCGGCTTTTTGGAAGGTTGCAATGCCATGGTTCAGAGAGGAATTCCCCGATATGCCTGATTGGAGTCCAGAGAAACTCGACCTCGTCGCAAATGAAGTAAAGCCAGATTTCATTAGAGTCGAAGCCGATGAAGTTACTTACAATCTACACGTCATGCTTCGCTATGAGATCGAGAAGATGATTTTCAATGAAGGATTAGATGTTGAGGATATTCCAGCCACTTGGAATCGTATGTTTATCGAGTGGTTTGGAATTGAGGTTCCAGACGACACACATGGTTGTTTACAGGATGTTCATTGGTCTATGGCTGCCTTTGGTTACTTCCCAACCTATACTTTGGGAAATATGTATGCAGCACAACTCTTGCAAGCGATGTCCAAAGATTTGGGTGACATTGATTCGCTAATCGAAGGCGGGGATTGGACATCAATGTTGGATTGGTTACGTACTAATATTCACGAGAAGGGCTCTGTTATGACGCCGGCTGAATTAATTCAACAAGCGACAGGCTCACCGCCAGCCCCAGATGCATTCCTCGAGTATGTCGAAGGAAAGTATGGCTCCCTATATGGGATTTGATTACTCTTCGCTATCGTCGTTATTATTGCCCATCAATCTCTCTTGAAGGATATTGAACATATCAGTTAGTTCGTTCAACGAGTCCTGGAGATCATTGCTTCTATCCTCAGAATCATCTGTACCAAATGTTGTTCCAAGAAGAGTTATCATTGCACCAGATAGCATAGTGACAGCAGGCCAATAGACCATTTCTGCCTTCATGCCTTCTCCAGCCGACATACCTCCCCAAATCGCTCCAATTGCGAATATAATCAATCCAATGACAATCTGCTGATAGCCCGCTCCAAGTTTTTCTTCAAGGTCACTCATAGATATTACCAGATGCTAATAACAACTACGGGGTTATGAATATGCTGGAACATATCATTCCAGTAATTGGAAATCAATTCCAAGGCATCATTACCAGAGGAGAACCTACGGTTCCTGCTTCAGCAAGTAGGCGCCCCATATCTCCGCTACTTGCATCTCTGGCAAATACGGGGATACCGTCTACGACTGTAAGATGAGACCATCCAACGAGGCTTCGACCATGGAATGGATTCCATCCTACACGAGTCCAAGAATTTTCATCATCAACGACAATTTCTCGGTTCATATCGACCACGACAACGTCACCATCCATGCCAACCTCTAGTTTTCCTTTACCTACCATTTGGTAAGCTTGTGCAACATTTGTGCTCATCCAAGCAACTACTTGTTCTATTGTGCATCTTCCATCACGTGCATGGGTGAGCATTACGGCTAGGCTTGTTTCTACACCGGGCATTCCTGAAGGAGCATTAGGCCAACCCTTTGCCTTGTCTTCGAGGAGATGGGGGGCGTGGTCGGTTGCGATGCATACGATTGTCCCATCATGGAGGCGCTTCCATAATGTCTCACGATCTTGAGAGTACCTAATCGGAGGATTCATTTTGAGCCTCACACCTCTTTCCTCGACATCATCTTGATTGAATGTGAGGTGTTGTGGTAGAGTTTCAGTAGTGATTTGCATTTTTTCATCAGCACTGAGTTCAGCGAGATAATCTGCTTCAATTCCACTGGTAAGGTGTAAGACATGAAGGCGATGCCCGGTTTCTTTTGCCATTTCTACAGCGAGTTGGGTTGCATTTAGAGCAGTAATCTCGTCTCTCCATTCTGCGTGCGCAGCAATGTCACTGCGATGCTTGTGGTCTTCAAATCGTGATTTTAGACGATTTTCATCTTCGGCGTGGACTGCAATCAGTCCAGCAGTATTTGAGAAAATATTCGAAAGGTGTTCTTTTTCGTGAACGAGGAGGTCTCCAGTCGATGACCCCATGAATATCTTAATTCCACAAATCCCCGGATATGCAATTCCTTCTCCCGGTTCACCGACCGCCCTTTGGAGTTCTACGAGATTGTCTGGAGTCGCACCGATAAAGAATCCATAATTGGTGATGCATTTTTGTGATGCAGAATCAATTTTCGCTTGAATCGATTCTAGTGTAGTGGCCGCTGGGTTGTTATTTGGCATGTCAAGGAAACTGGTGATACCGCCACTTGCAGCAGCGGCCGAACCAGATTGGAGGTCTTCCTTGAATTCTTGACCCGGTTCTCTGAAATGGACCTGAGGGTCAATTCCTCCGGGGAGGAGGTGCATTCCCGTAGCATCGTGAAACATCTCTCCATCCTCCGGTTGCAGACCGCCTCCAGGACAGATTTCTGTAATCACGCCATCTGTAATCCGTAGGTCGCCTACTACTATGCCATTTGGCAGGACCATACTCGCTCCTCTAATCAAAATTCCACCGCTCATAGTTTCACCTTCGTCGGGCACTCTTTGGCCTGAATGCATTACATATTCCATCGACCATATCGATATATGGTCCTCCGATGAGATCAACGCAGTATGGAACTGCTTTCCAGATTTCATCTAAAGTCTCACGAATTGCTTTGGGTCGTCCGGGTAAATTGAAAATCAATGATGAACCTCTGATTCCACCTATTTGTCTGGAAAGAATTGCTGTAGGTACATATTGGAGAGAAATAGAGCGCATTTGTTCTCCGAACCCATCAAGGATGCGTTCACAAACAGCTACAGTTGCATCAGGAGTAACATCTCTGATGGCGGGCCCTGTACCACCTGTAGTGACTACTACATCACAGCCTTGATCGTCGACCATCTCTTTCAAAGCGGCTTCAATCTCATTAGATTCATCAGGAACGATTTGAGAGTGGTGCGACCACTCGCTGGCTATTGCCTCGGTAAAGAATCCAAGAATTGCAGGTCCGCCCTCATCCTCATATTCACCTGAAAATGCACGGTCGGAGATTGTGAGTATTCCGAATTTTGCAGGGTCGCCAACCATGTAGTCACCTCAGTCATTACCGTATTTATCACGGATATCAGCATGGAATGAATCGAGCAGGGTATCTTCGAATAATTCGGTCTGGCGACGGTTTTTGGTCGAACGCATGTGTAAGAATGCCATACCTACGAATGCAATAATTGCAATTGGAATAGCGGCTTCAAGTTTGTATTTGTGCATGACAGTCACGATGCCTTCAGCAGTATAAGCCCAAGTTAGAGATGCACCTGCGCCTCCAAGGAAAGTAGCCCAAAGCACGCGCATGAACTTCATTCGAGACAATAATCCCAACATTGCTCCAACTAGAACACCAGATGCCATGAAAGGAATCCACACGAATACAATTAGTCCCCAGAAGCCCCAACGGTTAATCATCTCACGTTTCTCATTCGCAGTATATTCTACTGTTGAAAGGATATTTCCAAAGAGTTTGGTCTGGAGCACTCTGCCACCTAAACCATCTTGTCGTGCAACAGCTGCAACTCGCTCATCTTGAGGGTCGCTGCTCGCCAATTTCTCAACTCTTCCAGCACCGGAACGATCTGCAAGAGTAGATACAAGGTTACGGCCTTTTACGATTAATTCTTGGCTACCGATTAATTCTGGGTTTTCACGAGAAATATAGGAGCGCAGGTCTTTTTCAATGTCATAATTTGATTCCTTGAATCTGAAGAAAGCCAACCGCTTAGTAGGCCTGTAAGCCACTCTGACGAAAATGATACTATCTTCACTGGTGACGGTCGCCATTTGCAATAAGAGGTCGGTTTTTGAACGGAAGAATCCCTTTACAGATTCCCGAACCTCGTCTTCAACCTTTGAAAGCATGTGTAGGTCGCGGAAGAATGCCGTGTAATCCTGGTCTTCTTTTTCATCATCATCTACCATTCCACTACCGACTCCGACTCCGGTTTCGAAATCAATTGCTTGATTATCACCAATCGTACGAACAGTTAATTGTACAGGTTTGAAGACTCTGAAGAGAGCAAATTCATCGAGAACCTCCTTTAGAACTTCTGAACGTACATCACCTGAATCGGAAAGAGTTCCGTCGGTATTGTGGTAAGGTATCATAATATCAATTGAAAGGTCCCTCACTTCGATTTTGTAAAGGTCCCAGTCGATATTGATATGGAGCCGTATCTCAGTACTTTGTAGTATATCTGCTACTACCTTTTTGATGTGTGTTCGTGACAACATATCGTCAGAATCTTGGTGATATAATTTGTACATCACAGGATATGCAAGGAATAGACTGATGACAGAAAGAGATAGCGAAACAAAGGCCATCCACCATGCAGGGATACCAGCAGCTCCACCGGTCAACATTGCGGTCTCACGGCCACCGCCTAATTCGGCACCCATCAGAACGAACCCCCAGTTCCCAAGGTCCTGAACAGACCAACAGGAACGAGGCCCAGTATCAGTAATGTGAGCCTCTCTTTTCACATCGGAATCAACCCACGGTAAGAATGCCAGAGCATTTTCTGAAGTTACAATTTCAAATTCGATTACCTTCTCTAGTGTCTCACTACCTTCGGTTCGGTTATCATCGGTTAGATTATTTGGGTCTGAGATGTTTGCATCTTCATTGTATACATCGATAAATACGCTAACTTCGTATTTACCTTCAGACCAATCCGAGTAATCAACTAGTGCACTTTTATCTTCTACTTGACCAGTAACAACATCAGGGTCGCTCGTATTCCCAATACCTTCGACCGTCCAATTCAAAATGACTTGCCCATCATCTAAATTCCGTCCTGAAATTTTAACGGCTTCAACATCATTATCGGGATAAGCGTGTATCCAGGGAACATCAGAAATCTCTTCACATTGGTCTCCTCTATCGAGAAAAGTATCAGATGCATAGTGATCAAGCGTGGTCGATTCTCCAAAAACACCAGTTGACATCCCAAATAGCAGAATAGCGTAAAGAGCACCATAACCGATTCCCAATAGCAGAATCCAATCTTCACGTGCTGCAGGGAAGCGTCTACTCGAATCACTAGTACGGCGTTTTCGTATTGCAGCGAGTTCCTTTGCGGCTTTGCTGATGGGTTTACGCTCAGAAGATGTATCCTCTTCTGGAACCTCATCTTCGACCGTCATATGTGCCCCTACGGGGCACAGGCTCATGAAGCCTCTGTTAGTACAACTACTACGTCTAGAAGACACTGAAGGTGGGTTAGGCCGGACTTGAACCAGCGACCTCGGCATCTTCAGTGCCGCGCTCTCCCAACTAAGCTACTAACCCGGGATGTCATTGCCAGATGCATCTGCATTTCAAGCCTTGCGGCCCGGCTCATTCGATGTCGCTTAGCACTACGGCCTGCATCTCAGCAAGTTGCGCAAGACCGTTGCGAGCCATGTCTAGTAGCGCCTGTAGTTCATCGTACGAGAATGTAGATTCTTCACCAGTCCCTTGTACTTCGACAAAGCGACCATCAGAAGTTCCTACGACATTCATATCAACATCAGCATTGGAGTCGAGAATATAGTCAAGGTCGAGGAAAACATCCTCTCCTAGCAGTCCGACAGAAATCGCTGAAAGATCATTTGGAATCACCTTATTTTCATGGTTTGTAGCCTCGGTTTCTGAAAGTGTAGGAGCAGTCCATCCAGCCTCTCTTTGGTCACGGGTTGGACGAAGATCAATAGGCAAGCATTCACCCATTGCAATCAGCCTTCGTACCGCCAATCGTAGTGCAATATTAGCAGCGGTAATCGATGCACATCGGGTGCCTCCATCCGCATTTAGAACATCACAATCGACTGTGAGTGCGATAGGTCCCAGTGCTTCAAGGTCAATCGCACCGCGCAATGAACGTGCGACTAATCTCTCGATTTCCTGAGTACGGCCCTTTGCACCTCTGCGTTCGCGACGGAATCGGGAATCAGTAGATCCAGGGAGAAGGGAATATTCTGCATGAACCCAACCCTTTGTAGCATCACGAGGGAACCAGCCTGGCAGGCGTGATTCTTTGGTAACACAACACAAAATGTGTGTTTCTCCCTGACGGTATAGTATACTTGCAAGAGCATTTGGAGTAAAGTCGATTTCGACTTCGATATTCCTCATCTCATCCTTTGCGCGGTCACTAGCAACATCGGTCTTGAACTTAGCCATGAATCCGCCCATGACCCCTCCCTCAAGAACACTTCTGTTCACGCGCAGGTTGAATAATCGGACCGGATTGCCCCTAAACATGGCAAGGGTCGCAATATGTGGAGTTGCGCGCACCCCCATTGGGAAGTTTAGAGGAAGCCTCTCAGGAATGAGTGCGGTTGAACTCGGTACCCGTGCGGTGAAAGAGTTACTTTCTCGTTGCAATATCGATGCAGCAAGTGGCATAATCGATGAGGTTCTTTTCGGTCAAGTCTTACAGGCAGGTTCGGGTCAAGCGCCAGCTCGTCAAGTAGCGCTTGGTGCTGGATTACCTTCCTCAATCCCAGCAACTTCCATCAACAAAGTGTGTGGCTCTTCACTAAAATGTGCAATGCTTGCAGCAAATAGCATCCGTGCAGGAGAATATCGTGCAATCATCGCCGGCGGAATGGAAAGCATGACCAATTCGGTAAAGATCGAAATTCGAAATGGTGGGGAAAAGGAACTCGTATCATCAATGGTTCATGATGGACTTTGGGATGTTTACAATGATGTTCACATGGGAAGTACCGGTGAAATTGTAGCACGGGAATGCGATATCTCCCGTGAAATGATGGATGAATTCGCCGCCCGCTCACAAAATAGAGCAGCTCAAGCCGAAGCAAATGGCTGGTTTGACTGGGAGCGATTCGACATGCCTGAACTTTCAACTGATGAAGGAGTAAGAGCTGGAACAACTGCTGAGAAATTAGCAGGACTCAAGGCTGTCTTCGAAGAAGATGGAATGGTCACTGCTGGCAATGCATCAACTCTCAACGATGGAGCATCTGCTATTCTAGTCGCAGAAGAATCACTTGCACTTGAGCAAGGATGGGAAATTATCGCTTATATCGAAGACCACTGCACAAGTGGCGTTGAGCCTCATCGTGTAATGTATGCTCCAGTACCTGCAATACAAACACTTCTCGAGCGTGCAGAAATGGATGTGTTAGACATCGATATCTACGAACATAACGAGGCATTTGCAAGTGCATCATGTGCAGTTGCAAAAGGTGTTGGGATTCCTGATGACCGATTCAATCTCCATGGTGGAGCAGTTGCATTGGGTCACCCCTTAGGTAGCAGTGGAACCCGTTGCCTAATCACCATGCTTGGAATCATGCGACGCCTCGATGCAAAGAGTGGAATTGTCTCGCTTTGCCTTGGTGGCGGAAACGCAGTAGCAATGCGCGTTTCAAGAACTTGAAATTACTACAGTCCAACACTTATCAGTGCGAATGTCCTAATCCCAGAACGTCTGCCAAAAGCAGTAATGCAATCATTATTACAATCCCTGCAACGACATAGGTCATTGCTTTCTTTCCTGATTCAGCATTGTGAATGTCGGGAAGAGTATCGACAGTAGCGACGTAAAGGAAAGTTCCTCCAGAGAATAGCATTGTCAAACCAATTATCGAAGTCTCTAATCCTTCCAATGCAAAATATGCAATCATAATCATAACAGGAGTTGCTAAAGAAAAGATTATGACATCTTTGATTGAATCTTTTCTCTCACTTCTTTCATGCATCGAAAATACGCCAAGACTGAATGCAGCAGGTCCTTTGTGAATCAATACAGCAAAGACTACTGCAGCGGTTAGGGAAATGCTGCCAGTTGCCGCAGCCGCTCCTACTGCAAGACCGTCAGTTGCTGCGTGAAGTGTTAATCCGAAAACCAACATCCAACCTGATGCACTATGATGCACATGGCCATGACCATGTTCGTGAGAATGCTCGTGATGCTCTTCGTGTACAGCATGACCGATCCCTGAACCCTCCAGGATTAACATTAGAACAAATCCCCCTAATATTGCACCTCCAAGCATCAATCCGCTAGCATGTTCTTCATGCTCATCTTCATGGGAATGTGCGCCTATTAGTTCGGTGATTTCTAAGATTCCAGTTGAAGCATCAATTTCTTCATGCTCAACTTCCTCGATAACATGTTCAATTTTTGCAGACAAACCTTCTCCGTGTTCATCAGCATGATCATCATGACCCTCCTCGTCTTCATGGTCATCATGGCCCCCGAGCAAGGCTTCGATTTCCTCGATACCTTCTTCGGCGGTAATTTCGTCATTGTTAACTTCTAGAATAATCAATGCAGTTGAGCCTGCAAGTCCTTCTTCAGCCGCATGCTCATCGGTCGTAGCCAATTCGTATCCTTCAGGTATTACAACTAATAATGCAGAGGCAATAATAATTCCAGCAGCTATGCCAGTCAGTATTTTTAGCTTATTTGCATCTTCTTTTATCTTCGTGAAGATAGGTGCTAAACCGCACACCAAGGCTATGATTAGGGCAATTAGCGCATACATCAATACCGTTGAGGACATAACCTTTCGTCAGATAATAAGTATATAATAAATGTTATTAATTTCGGATGAGACGGAAAAATATGTCCAGAATAATGTCCTTTAGTACCGACAATGATTTTGCCAATTTATTGGATGATTTGATTGATAGATCGGGCTACAAAAACCGGAGTATGTTTTTGCGAGATGCCAGTCTTTATTTTGCAGAAATAACACAAAAGGGAGATCTATCCACTATGAAAAGTAGCGATATTGTAGAGGGAACTTTGGTAATTTACTATCAGCACGGAGTAGAGAGTAAACTTGCGGAATTACGGCATTCCCATTCTATTTCAGTTTCTTCTTATCATCATAACTGTCTCACTGAAAGCCATACTTGCGTAGATACTATGCAAATCAATGGCAAAGTGAAGCCATTGAAAGAAGCGATATCTAGTCTGAGAAATACTCAAGATATCGACAGGGTAGTTTTCGTTTCAGCTCCAATGAGACAAGAAGGCTGTTGCTGAACCGAATGATAATCGATCTGCAAGTGAGAGAGCCTCCTACAGTCCCTCCAAATCATAGGAAATTTATCGAGTTTCAATATTTCAAGATGAATTGGTTACACCTTTGGAATAATTTTTACACTATCCGTAATAATGGGTTGGTATGCAGCCACACCCGGACCCGAGTCAATACTATCCTCCACAAGTTGACCCATATGCTCAAACGCAATTCGTTCACCAGAATCCGCAGCCACAATATGTTCAACCTCAGATGCAAACAGTCGTGATGCCTACTGCAGGTGCACAGATGGTGATGACCCCTCAAGGTATGGTAATGGTCGGTAAACCTCAGGGTGATGGATTGATTACTGCAGCCTACATTCTTGCAATTTGCTCATTAATAATTTCACCATTATTTTGCGGCCTTCCAGCATTTATCTGTGCAGTTATCGCCATGTCTCAAGGACATCCAAAGGGCGGAGGCGCACTTGCAGCATCACTTATTTGTCCGGTAATCGGATTCATCATTGCAATGCTGCTGCTCGGGGCGCTTTGAAAACCCACACAATTACTCCAATTAATACACATGTTAATCTGAGGTCTACAGCCATAGGCTCGAGAACGTGGAATTCGATACTTTGTTCGTAGCGAATATTATCGGTTTTGTAACTCTTCAATACATATTCACCTTCCTCTAGATGCCATTCTTCATCACAAGGTGCATCTCTGGGTTTATCTTCCGAAGAGGCGATTTCCATATTTCCCTTGATCAAAAACCACTCTAAATAGGTACTATTTCCATCCCGAAAAGCCTCGCAGTGGTATGTTACTCTGACAGTATCACCTTTCCAAGGATTGATAGTGATAATGACCTCTTCATTGATGGGTTCTTCTTCTACATTGATTACTTGCTCAGGCGGATTTGATAATGACAACTCGAGTATCAATAACAGAACTAGAGAGGTCAAGATTGGCGCCTTCATCATCTTAGTTCGACCTCACAAGGTGAATACGCACCACATGTGCCTTTCCTCTATGTAGGTCTGATTCGTCTAGAATCGTAGTTTCTACAGCAGCATGCAGAACTTCAAACCCATTACCAATGGTGTCCATCACTTCATCAAGTTCCCAAAGGAGGTCAAGTGATTTCGGTCCACCACTACTCATTTCCATTTGGCTAGTATGATATCCTTCAGTGATGAAATGACCACCGATTTTTAGAGAATTTAACATCCGGGGATAGTGGATGGTAAACATGTCCCAAGGAACATGGAACCATGAACAAGCAATCAGATCGAAATCCTCTTGAGAGAATTCTCTGGTCTCAAGGTCGTCTACTTCATATGAAACTTCTACACCGTTTTCATTTGCAAGAGATTGACATTTATTCTGTCCAACTGGAGAAAGGTCGAACACATGTGCCTCCCAACCCTTTGTTGCAGCCCATACAGCATTTCTCCCTTCACCATCTGCTGGAAATGATGCCTTTCCAGGAGTCAAAGGCGATATTCTCTCCTCAAGCCAGCGATTAGGTTCTCGACCGTATGCCCAACCTTTCCCACTGAATCTTGCATCCCAAGCTTCAGCACCTGATTTGACATTACTCAATTTTTCCCCTCCTTGGAGAATTTGATTAGCCCATGGTCTTCGATAACTTCGGCATTTCCAGGAATAATTGGTAGAATATCATCAACAGAGAGACCTGTTGCTTTGTAAATACGGTTGGCGAGCATTTCTTTCTTTTCTCTGCCAGGGCTGATGATGATGTAGCGCAGGCAAATTTCTGCAATCATTTCGGGTGTTGATGCCATCAATAGTGGGATTCCATTGATTGCTACTAAACCAAGACCAAGTCGTAGGTCGATATCCTTGTACCATGTTCGCTGTCCCCTGATTACGAATGCACCTTTGCCGATATATTCACCAGTTTCAGCTGATTTTGAAACTTGGCCCGGCTTGACCCAGAAAACAGTACCATGCGCCCCACCACTATTCCATGCTCTGGACCAAGAAAGCGCCATTATTGCCGCCTTTTCAGTGATATCATCATCCAATTCGGATTCAATTTTGTCAACGAGTCTGAATGCGGGAATATCTTCACCGATATGGGCTGGTGGTTGCTCGTCGACTTTGAATCCCTGATTATTGCGGAGGGAGCATGATGGTGCTCCATGTAAATCGGCGTGGAGATATCGATCTCCTAGCGACATGTGTTTTTTCACAATTCCATCATTTCCTTTTGCATCGCGTCCACCAATCATGAGGTGGCCACCGGGCAGCATTGTCCATCGATGATTCTCAAACCACAGGCGTTTTGCTCGTTTGACTCGAGCAACTTGGCCACTCGCTTCGCGTTTTGCTTCCTTTTTGCGAGCGCCAGCCAGTGTTTTCTTTGTATCATCAAGAGCTTGAATTGCTCCAGCAGATTTGTCCTTTTGCTTGCGACCAGCATCGAAGTATCGTTGTGCATTTTGGTGGACCGTATCATCCATGTATAGGGTGACTTGCACCTTTGGAGAACCGTCTTCATCAGGAAGCAGTCCTACGAAAGAGCGATTTTTTGGGTCGATTGATTTAATCCATTCAATATTCTTGATAGCCTTCTTCACTTCGTCAAATCCACTGGAATTTATCGCTTCATTAACCTGTGTTAGCAAACCTTCGACATGGGTCCATTCATTCTTTATTGCATGCCCTAAACTTTGTTGCTTCTCTACCTTTGAACCGAATCCTTCTAGCGCTTTTTCTTGTTGAGCAAGACGGCGCTCGAGGCGCTCAATATCAGTTGAATGACCTCGTCCAGGTGCTGCAATATCTAGTGCTTCAGATTCTCTTCGAGCCAATGCATGGGAATCGTGAACACCCATCCATTCATCTACAGCTTCACAAAGTGTAGGGAAGTCCTTCCTCTCTCGGTCTTTCAGAGTCGATAGAACCAATGGCCATGCTTGGTCAATTCCGCCATCTTTGAGGAATAAATGCCCTGCCCATTCAGAGTTTACCATCTGCTGTAATGAATCGTAAAGTGTAGAGCAATCAACCGTTTCAGGCTCACTGTCTCTTGAGATTCCAGAGTGGTCACATAGTGCATCTGCAACGGCTCCACCTAGGTTTAGCATACCACCTAGAGTACGACCGAGATTACGGTCACTCTCAGTGATTAATTTGGTGAAATCTTCCAAGGAAAGCGCCGAGGGGTCCAGAGTGGCTGGAGGAGGGAGATAGGTCACTCCTTTCTTCAGAGTACGGTCGGCATAGGTAGCATGAGTAAGTGGCTGGATGATGGTATCTTCACCATCTGTCAGAATGATATTTCCATCTCTGAAAACCTCTACATAGAGATGAAATTTACCATGTGCTGTCTCAAAAGTGAATTTTAATACCCTGTCAAAGCCTAATTGGTCAACGCCTTTTAGACGGGCGTTGGAGAGATTCTTTCGCAGCACCATAGCGAAAGGTGCAGGATTTTGAGGCATTGGGCGGTCTCTCTTCGAAGTGTAAATCCGCTTACCCCTAACGAGTACTAGGTCAGTGTTTCCTCCGTCCTTTGCGCGAATACGTAAGACAACTTGTTCGTAATGAGGTTGGTAGCATTTTTTGCAATGCGCTCCGATGAAACTGGATAATTCAGAGGATATCGCTCTGAGATCTAAACCACTCATCGCATCCTTCATTCAATCACGCGCCTTATTTTACGCAATCCGCCATCCATTTTCAACCCTAACTACGCTCTTTCGCTTTTCATGGCTAAGCAAATGAGACAATGTTTGGTCGGCGGCAAGTCCCGGATGAGCGTCTGGAGTGTCTTCGTAAGCAAAGCGAGAGATGTCCTCGAGGGAAGTCATTCCTTCTTCGAGAGCATTCAATACTCGCTGATGCCGCTTAACTCGATGAGAGATATAGTGGTTGAATTTGTCCTCTGGCAATGGGATTACAGCACCATGAGAAGGGAAGATGAGATGAGGATCGAGTTCACGTAATCTCTCTAATTGGTCAAGATATACTTCCATGTCTCCTTGACCCGGTGGAATCAGGATGGTACCGATACCTGCAACCATATCACCTGCAATCAAACCTGCTTCGGAGTGTAGGCAAATGTGCTCTGGATGGTGGCCTGGTGTGTGGAGTACAGTCCAGTCTTGTGAGCCGAGGCTGAGAATTTCACCATCGGTTAGGATTCTGTCAGCATTTGGGGACGCCGACCAAATCGGAGCATCAAATGCTTCCTTGAGCAATCCCATATCAGGCATATGATCAGAATGAGAATGAGTAAACACAATTGCAACTAAGTTTCCACTATGGCGGTTGACCGCTTCAGCGACTTCTTCCATACCTTCTCTGTGATGGAATGCAGGATCAACAAGAACGAAATCACCTTCAGGGTCGCCAACAAGGTAGCAATTTGTATGGTTAGCAGGAGGAAGGGTGGCAGTTTTCACTGGTACAACTTCAACCCCATGTGCAAATAGGATAGAACGCCTTCCAGGTTTCCTTTTTTCCATGTCAATCGCAACAGCAGTCATGTCACCATCCATTAATTTGAGACAGCGATCAACTTCCATTAGAAGGGTCACAACAGGTGGTGCCACTTTGAGAGCATAGTTTTTCCAAGCTCCTACTAGGTCTTCAGGCCGAATCCAGCGTGCTTCACTAAATTCAGTCTGACCAATCAACGAGAAATCATCATGTTCAGCAGAATGGATGTGAAGGAAGGAATTCTCGAATCCCACAGGTCCGAATGGTGGTGTAGTACGCATACTGATGATCCGGATTCCCTCGACTGAACATGGGATGTCACCATCTAGTGCAAGTGGGAACCAATTACCCTTGTCTTCGACGACCATTGAGCGCCAATCATTGTCGACGGCGACCATTTTTCCATCGCTCGGCGCAAGCCCAAGTTCTTCTACAACTTCACGCATTATCGCACAGTGTTGAACGCTGATTCCAAGAACCTCGCTTGCAGCCTTATCAACCCTTGAAACCCCTCCTCCCGGAAAGGCCCAATACCCGGGAAAACTCGGCATGGTTTCAGAGCGACGTCCGAGCAAAACTTCGACGCCTTCTTCGCCATCACGTGTAATCATCAGAGTCGCTGATGGACGAGGACCTCTCCTCTCGATGGCGGGCATACTCATCCCAGTAGGGATTTCGCTCATAGTCGGCCGAGAACAACTCAGGTTTCAAGACACCACCCGCGATGGGGTGCCATGGTGAGCATTGAGGAGGACCTTGAAATGCTCGCGACATCGATGGAAATGGGGATAGACCCATTTCCACCACCTAAGGTTTCACGACCTTGGGGCAAGTACGCACTTGCCAGTTTTATGACCATAATGATGGTCAGTTGGGTAAGCAAAGCATTGATGAGATTCTTGTGAAGGTTTCATAGGTCATCTCATACTGTCGAGCATGTGCGTCTGAAGGTCTTGGTGCTGGTACTCCTTTTGATGATACCAGGTTGCTTAGATTCAAGTGAGGACTCCCCTATGGGGGAGTCCGGAGGAGATACTAGCCTCGAAGTATGGTATTCCTTCACTCCGGATTCAAAGGAAGAAGAGACCTTTTTGAGCGCTATCGAGTCTTTTCAAATAGAAAATCCCAGTGTAATAGTAGATGCTACAAGAGTTTCCTATGGCGATGTAGACCAACTCTACATCACTGCAGCACAAGGAGGAGAGGCGCCCGATTTAGTTCGTATCAGCAGCGATTCGATGGGTAAGTTTGGAGAAATTAGAGTAGACGGCCATCCTCTATTCGAAGACCTACGCCCCCATTTAACGCCCGAAGAGCGTAGCAGATTTGATGAGAGAGCTCTTGAATCAATGCGCTACGGAGAGCATCTGTATTCCATTCCTGCCAGCCAAGATTGCTTGACTCTGATTTACAATAAGGCGATGTTTGCAGGAATGGAAGAACCAAATGAAAATTGGACAATTGACGACTTATTGCTTGCGGCGGAAGAACTCACCTATGGCGATACCCATGGGCTTGAGATGCCATCGAAGAATGCCTACTGGTGGTTTCCTTTCCTCGGTGGATTTGGCGGTGAACTCTTCGATGCGAATGGAAATCCTACTCTCGATGTGAATGGCTCAGCCGATTCTTTAGATTGGATGTTTGCACTTGAACAAGAGCACGGCGTTATGAGCGAAGGAACTCAAATCGAGGCGATGAAGACACGCTTCCTTGAGTATGAGGCTGCGATGATTATCGATGGGCCTTGGAATTGGGCGATATACGAGGATGGAATGATTGACCTTGGACAGACTCTTCTTCCAAAGGTTCCAGCCACCGGCGAGCATCTTTCACCTCTCGTGACATACAAGGGTTGGTCGGTTTCGAAGCAGAGCGAGAATAAGGTTGAGGCAACAGATCTTGCATTGTGGCTATCCTCGGATGATGTGCAGAAGGAATTCGCACTCGAGACATACACAATGCCAACTTCATCTGTAGTGATGGATGATGCTGAAATACAAGGTAATGAGGTAATATCTGGATTCCTCGCCCAGGCCGAACAAGGCACTCCGGCTCCAACAGGGCGTGGTATGGCAATGGTCTACGAGGCTTTGTCACCCGCTTTTGAGCAGGTGTACACGGGAATTTCTGACTCTCAAACTGCTCTTTCAGCAGCCGATGAGCACCTTACTTCTTCACTTGCACAGAGCGAAATTGCGGCACCTTCAATGTTGGTTGAGGGGTATCGGACTACCACGATTGAATTTGACACCGATGGGTCGAGCCAATACACAATTTCGATGGACGGAGAGCCTCATTCCGTCATTACTGTAGGGTCTGAATCAATTATTGATTCATATGATGGATGTGCGTATACAATTTCAGAACAAGAGAAATGGTCGTGTAATCTAACGGGGCTAGAACCAGGAGTAGAACATCATATTGTCGTCACAGGTCAAACTACATTATTCGATAATCAATTAACTTCAGAGGTTTATGATGAATTACCAGAGCCAAAAGGTACGAGTGGAGTATTATTTGCAATAGGATCGATAGTTCTCTCATTGATTGCCTTGCTTTCATACGGTGCTTGGAGTGATAAGAGAGCAGGGCGTGTACGTTCACGAGGTTCTCACCTCTACATCGCTCCGGCAATGCTTGCACTAGCGGTATTGACATTCTATCCAGTATTGTACGGATTCTGGTTATCGGTTACCGATGCTAGTCAGACTCATCTTGGTGATGAGACATTTATCGGCTTAGCGAATTTCTGGGAGGTATTCGCTTCAGATGGATTCCTCAGAGTCACATTATTCACCATTATTTGGACAGTAGTGAACGTAGTAGCTCACATCAGTATTGGCCTATTCCTCGCATTATTACTCAATGATAAGCGCCTCAAAGGTAGAGTTGCGTATCGCACAGTATTGCTCCTTCCTTGGGCGATTCCATCATACATTTCCGTTCTTATTTGGCGGGGGATATTCCAACCAGATGGATTGCTGAATGATTTACTTGGAACCGACTTGAATTTACTCGCCGACCCTACCGGCGCACAAATTATCGTGATATTGGTCAATATATGGCTGGGAGTTCCATTCATGATGATGTCACTCTCCGGAGCCTTACAGGCTCTACCGCGGGATATGTACGAGGCTGCAGAAGTAGATGGAGTAAGTATGTTCGACCAATTCAAACATCTTACCCTTCCAAACCTCAAGAGTGCAATGGTACCTCTCTCATTACTCGGATTTATTTGGACATTCAATATGTTCAATGTGATTTACCTAATGACTGCTGGTGGACCCAATCTGTGGTTTGGAGAACCGGGCTCAACTGATATTTTGATCACCTATGTTTACGATGTAGCATTCATAGATGGACAATATGGTGTTGCTGCGGCATGGTCTGTTGTCATCTTCTTGATGCTCGTAGTATTCAGTTGGTCATACATGAAGCGAACCAATGCAACGGAGGCGGTCTCATGAATCGCGAGTCTATCCGTTGGTGGTACACTCCATTAGAGGTGTCCACACTCCGCTCATGGCTTGTTGCCGCTATTGTATTCAATTCTCTTCTATTGACTGTGGATTGGTTGAGAGATGATGTATTTGGTCTCAAAATGGGACTCATTGGTATCTCAACGCTTTACCTATTGATGCGTATTCTTCCAGATGGGAAGAAGAAAATCAAACGAGATGCAAGCATTATTGTTTCAGGTGGATTGGTTGCACTGGGTATACTCTCTCTACTCGACTCATTCAGTTTATTCGATATTTGGCTTGAGTCGTGGCTAATTATTCCAGGATTTTTGGGCTTGTATTGGCTTTCCTCCCCTCATATAACTCGCTGGTCAAAGGATAATGATTCATTACAATCCCTCGAGGCAGGATTATCTCGAAATGCGAATAGAAAAGGTTCGATGTCACGAGTTGGAAAACACGTGATACTTCTCCATTTTTCTGCAGTGGTGCTCCTCCCGGTGATCTGGATTCTGGATGTTGCAATCTCACCTGGTAATGCACTTGGCGGTGAGATTGGTGATGCCTTTACTGGAGAGCACTTTTCAACAATATTAGGTGGTGAAACTTTCTGGACTTGGTTTGGAAATTCCCTCATCGTTTCACTTGGAACTACATTGATGGGACTATTGCTTGCGGTGCCTGCAGCCTATGCATTCAGCCGCTTCAAATTTACAGGACGAGATGTCTCGATGTTCTCATTCCTATTGGTACAGATGTTCCCTGGAATCATTATCTTAGTCCCATATTTCATGGTGATGAAGTCGCTTGGACTTCTCAATTCTCACTTGGGATTAATTCTGGCATACAGCGTCACTGCTCTGCCATTATGTGTGTGGATGCTCAAAGGATTCTTCGATACCGTACCGAGGGAATTAGAAGAAGCAGCAATGCTTGATGGATGTAACCGATTTGAGATTTTCACTCGAATCATTCTGCCACTTTCACTTCCTGCAATTGCAGTAACCGCATTGTTCAGTTTCCTTGCTGCTTGGAATGAATTCTTACTCGCTTTGACATTCAATACTTCCAACGACATGTATACTCTCCCAGTTGGTTTGGCTAGTATGGTTTCCAATACCGGCCAAGCTTGGGGCGAATTCGCAGCTGCAAGTTTGCTGGTTAGCATTCCAGTAGTCTTACTGTTCATTCTATTCCAGAGATTCCTCATTGAGGGTCTCTCAGCTGGAGGAGTAAAGGGGTGATACTATGGTATCGGTAAATTTTGAAAATGTTGTAAAGCGCTATGAAGATGGAACCGTCGCAGTCCAAGGTTTGGATCTCGCGATAGAAGACGGAGAATTTTTGGTCTTACTTGGGCCCTCAGGTTGTGGAAAATCCACCACCTTGAGGATGCTCGCGGGGCTAGAGGAAATTACGGAAGGAGATGTTAGAATCGATGGAGTGCGAGTCAACGACTTGCCTGCAGGAGCGCGTGGATTAGGCATGGTATTCCAGTCATATGCCCTATACCCTCACATGAATATCTTCGAGAATTTAGCCTTTGGAATTCGCCGCTTCCGAGGTGATGCCAAACTCGGGGAGGATGAAATATTGCAGCGGGTTGAGGAAATGAGCATCATGCTTGGATTAACCAGCGAACTTGAAAAATTGCCCAAGGAACTCTCGGGAGGACAGCGTCAAAGAGTTGCGCTCGGACGTGCTCTAATCAAGCGCCCTCAGGTCCTTTTGATGGATGAACCACTTTCCAATCTAGATGCGGAGTTACGCCATCAGATGCGTAACGAAATCCGTCGCTTGCACGATGAACTTGGAACTACAACCATCTATGTCACTCACGACCAAATTGAAGCGATGACTTTAGCCGATCGTATCGCAATTATGGACAAGGGCGTATTGCAGCAGCATTGCCCACCTTTGGATGCATATAATAATCCGGCAAATGAATTCGTTGAGGGATTCCTCGTCAAGCATCTGAACGACATTAAAGAGACGGCTGAGACCCTATTCAAGGATTGAGATAAATGCGCCGAGCCCTCTTTCTTGTTTGCATCATGCTCCTGATGAGCATGCCAATTGTAGATGGGGATGTAGGTCTAGAGGGCGAGGTTTTCACCTGGGAAGGTCAAGCAACTTCAGTAGAATTGATTGGAGAATGGGATTGGAATAATACTACAATTTTGACAGAATCAAATGGAATTTGGAGTGCTAGTATCCCTCTTGCAAACGGAATGTATTGCTACAAATTTATTGTCGATGGCAATTACATATTTGACCCAATAAATCCATATCGTGGCTATTGTGGAGGTATTGAAAATTCGGTCATCTCAATTAGTGATGAAGTTCAATTAACACATTGGATAGATGGTGACTTTCTCAAAGTGAGTGGTGCTAGTACCTCGCCAAATATCGATTACAACTTTTCCTTAGAGGGTGGCGATTGGGTCCTAAACACCTCAACGTTGCCCGATGGTAAACACACAATCGAACTTCAATCGGGAAGTTCACCCACTAGTCTAGCAATATTTTGGATTGGAGAGCAAGCGGATTTTGTCTGGGAAGACGCTCTGATTTACATGGTGATGACCGACCGTTTTGTCAATGGTAATTCAAGCAATGATGGTGCTGCAACCGGTGCAGCAACCGAAGCTGATTGGCAAGGAGGCGATCTCGAGGGAGTTACCCAGATGATAGAATCTGGATATTTCACAGAACTTGGAATCAATGCATTGTGGATTTCACCTTTCAATACCAATCCCGCCGGCTCATACATCGCAGGTGATGGCGAACATATGGTATCTGGATATCATGGATATTGGCCGACACAACCACGCCAAGTCGACTCAAGGTTTGGCGGCGAAGTTGCACTCGACGAGATGATAGAAGCAGCCCATGACGCTGGAATCAGAGTAATGGCGGACTTTGTTGTCAATCACGTACACGAGGACCATATCTACTACCAAGAACACCCTGAATGGTTCAACGAAGGATGCTTATGTGGAACAGACCAATGCGATTGGACCGAGAGACGCCTCGATTGTCTATTCATGGATTATATGCCAGATGTCGATTGGACAAACCGAGAAGCGAGTGAACAAATTATCTCAGATGCACTTTGGTGGATCGAGAGATTTGACCTCGATGGAATGAGGGTAGATGCTGTCAAACATGTCGATGATTTAGCTATTACAAATCTCGCAACTAGAATCAATGAGCGCTTCGAAGCCACAGGTAATGATTTCCATCTCAAAGGCGAGACTGCAATGGGATGGTCGGGTCATACTTTGGAAGAGAATGCTGAGCAATATGGAACGATAAATCGCTACATAGGGCCGAATGGGCTCGATGGGCAAGCAGATTTCGTCCTTTATCATGCAGTGATTGACAATGTTCTAGCAAGTGGCAATATGGATTATCAACATCTGGACTATTGGACAAATCGAAGTCAAGATCAGTATGTTGAGGGTGCGCTAATGAACCCATATATCGGCAGTCACGATACTCCAAGATTCATTTCACGCGCCGAGGATAGTGGAACGCAGTGGAACCAATGGGCAGAACAAGATAGGCCTGCCACTCCTACTGCTGAAGCATATGATAAGTCACGCCAAGCCCTTGGGTGGTTACTGACAACTCCCGGTGCACCTATTCTGTACATGGGAGATGAATCCGGTCAACCAGGAGGAGCAGACCCAGATAATCGGAGGATGATCGATTTCAACCTCACAGGACAAGAGTCAGACTTACTGAATTTCACCTCGGAACTCTCTCAGATTAGATTGGAAAACATAGCATTGCGACGTGGAACCTATTCTACATTCCATGTGTCAGAAGACCTTCTGGTATTCGAGATGACATATGGAAATGAGAGCAATATGGTTGTACTAAACCGTGGAGATGTCGACCAATTGGAAATTCCATATGACGAGGTAATCTTTGGTGATGCGACCCTATTCGATGATGCTCTTGCAATTTCCGCAAATTCGGTAACAGTACTTCGTCATTCAACCCCAGAACCGGAGCCTGAACCAGAGCCCGAGCCTGAACCAGAGCCAGAGCCCGAGCCTGAGCCCGAACCTGAGCCTGAGCCTGAACCCGAACCAGAACCAGAAGACACAACAGATACTACTGAAGAAACAGGAAACATGCAATTGGTGAGAAATATTCTCGCAATCGTAGCGCTTCTTGCCCTAATTCTATTCATTCAAATGAATCGTAGAAGCGGAGATAATCACTGATCATCCTCGCTCCTGTAAATCTAGCCGAAGTACAAATCGATGCTCGCATCAATTCATTCCAACGGGATGCGCCTTCATCCCAAGCTGGCAAAACCT
>JASLKC010000056.1 GCA_030747785.1 Candidatus Poseidoniaceae archaeon
GATTTAATCAAGGGATTTGAACAATCCTGTTAGTGGTTCTGTAATTTGTTGTTTTACTTCCAAATCAGTCAAGACCAAATTCTCTAACAATAAGGTGCCTAAGAAATCCACGTGCACTTTGAAGTACTAAACCAGTGGCCATCAAGGATAAACCAAGTACGCCAATCCAAATTGCGGAAAGTCCAGGGCCAATATAACTGTCAATTTGGCCTGTGACATTTTGTGCCAAATTTAGACCCATAACTGCTCCTGTAGCAAATAGTCCTAATCCCGGAAGTCCAAGAACCAATAGTGGTTTTTTATGTGAAAGTGATACTAATGCCCAAGATAGAACCGTGAATCCATGTGATACAGCAGTGAAATTAGAACCTTTAGGGACATCATATCTAATCATAGTAGGAACTTCTGTTATGCTTAATTGCTTTTCATGGGCATCTTCAAGCATTTCTAAAGAGAGTTCCATTCCCTCTGCATCGAATCGCAATCGGTCGATTGCGAGTTTGGAAAACGCACGGAATCCGGATTGAGTATCTTTGATATCCAGATCGCTTGAGAGGTTTGATGCTGCGCTGATAACCTTGATTCCAAGGCGCCGATATACGGGCATATCCTCTCCTGCTCCACCCTCGACAAAGCGGCTTCCAATTACGAAATCTGCTTTCTGTGCGAGAATTGGCTCAAGTAAGGCAGGTATGTCTGAAGGCTCATGTTGTCCGTCACTATCGAGAATAATCAATGCATCAGCATCGAGCTCTCTCGCTTTTTTGAAGAGTGACTTCAGCGCACCGCCATATCCACGATTTGCTCTATGCCGGTGGACAATGGCTCCGCAAGCTTCTGCAATGCGGGCACTAGAATCCGAGGATCCATCATCGACACAGACTACAATATCCGCATATTCGAGGACCTTGGTAACAACTGTACCAATGGTCTCCTCTTCATTGAACATGGGGAGACCCGCTACTATTAGCGGGTGCTCAGCATCCCTTCCCATGAATAAACGGGCCATCGGGTCCTGTTTATGTCCTTCGGCGACAAAATTATGCAAAATGCCGTTTCAGAAGGTGTTTCATCCGCCCTCCGATTCGCAGGAGGGCGGATGAATTCCGGGTTTGCAAGTGATTACCTACTCAAGCATCTAGGTGGCTGATTGAGGTTACCGCTCGGGTTCCGTCAATAACAGCGCTTAGTGCATTCAAACTGATAACAAGTTGGACATAGGTCTGCCCATCGCTTGTCACATAGGTTCCACAGTCTGCGAATGAGCTGGTATTGATCGATAATTTGATCGCTCTACCAGCATTTGACTTGC
The DNA here is from genome assembly GCA_030747785.1 of Candidatus Poseidoniaceae archaeon. Classification (GTDB taxonomy): domain Archaea; phylum Thermoplasmatota; class Poseidoniia; order Poseidoniales; family Poseidoniaceae; genus MGIIa-K1. The sequence goes on from JASLKC010000056.1 coordinate 1,313, forward strand.
GGACAAATCCGACAAGCATTGCTTCTGTATTCTTTTCTTCGGGCTTCTGGTTCTGTTTTGCCTTTGGCATTTTTTTCATCTCCTGGCACTTTTTTGTTGATGTCGATATCGTGCCATCCACCGACTAACTTTCACTGTGTTGGCAAGGGAGTATGTCGTTTTCTACCACCCGTGGAGTGAATCTGAAGGTAGTCCTCGCCACCAAAGCCTCAAACAAGGGAAAGCAGACGCACAGTCATGCGAGCCCTTGTTACCGGTGGTGCAGGATTCATCGGGTCACATCTAGTAGACCGATTAGTTGCACGTGGAGATGAAGTAGTCGTGGTCGATGATTTGTCTAGCGGAGTTATCGGATTTATTCAAGACCACATCGATTCGGGCAACATCATTTTCCATCAGGTAGATATTACCGACATCGAGTCTCTAAAGCCGACAATGACAGGAGTTGACATGGTTTTCCATCTCGCTGCGAACCCAGATATTAGATTGGGCACACGTGTCACTGATACCGATCTACGTCAAGGCACAATCGCTACCTACAACTTATTGGAAGCGATGAGGTTGAGCGATGTGAAGAAAATTGCATTCGCATCTTCTTCCGTTGTGTACGGTGAAGATGCTCCGATGCCCACTCCCGAAGACCACGGCCCATGTATGCCCATCTCACTTTATGGAGCATCAAAACAAGCTGGAGAGGGTTTGATTAGCAGTTGGGTTGGAACCTTTGGATTCCAGGCTTGGGTATTCCGCTTTGCAAATATCATTGGAGAACGCGGAACTCACGGTGTAATCTTTGATTTTATTCACAAGTTGAAAGCAGACCCCACTCGACTAGAAGTCCTAGGAAATGGCCGTCAAGAGAAATCCTACATGGAAGTAGGAGAATGTGCTGATGCAATATTGCATGTCATATCCAATACAAATGATAGCCTAAATCTCTGTAATCTAGGTAGTAATGATACCTGTAGTGTCACACGTATTGCGGAGATTGTAATTGCGGCAACAGGTAATGAGGGCGCAGTGATTGAATACACCGGCGGCGACCGTGGCTGGGCAGGAGATATCCCCAAAGCAAGACTTTCAATTGATAGGATGAAGTCACTTGGTTTTGATATTAATTATGATAGCGATGATGCAGTTCGTCATACCGCTGAGGTTCTAATAAAGGAGATAATGGAGTGAAATCTATGCATGAAATAACCGATTGTAATGAAGCTGGAGCACGCACAGATGCTACGATGGTGGTAATGTCGATATTTATCGCCGCATTCATGTTGATTGCTTGGACCACCGACCCGGTATACCAAGGTGTATCCGTAGATGATAGGGCGCCTCCAATCGAAGGAAAAATATTCAAGAATAATGTATGGATGGAGTGGAGTCTCGAAGACCAACTCGATGAAACTTGGATTTCCGGCTCCGCATATGGTACATGGCATATGATAGAATTCATGGATATTTACTGTGGACACTGCCAAAGCGCAGCGCCAGAGGTGAGAGATCAATACAATAACTGGAGGGCTACAGACCTACCAGGAGAACAAGAGATTGAATTCGTGGCAGTATCTATTGCCTTGTGGCAAGGTGATCCTAGCAGAGATTACAGTCGTGAGAATATTGAAAGTTTCCGAAACGACAGTGGCCAAACTTTCCCCTATATCGATGATTTGGATAATTCCAATAGAGATGTATGGGCAATTCCCGGAACACCAACTTACTTCTTGATTGCACCAAATGGTCAGATTGTGTACGCCTCCCCTGAAGCCGCAGGTGGCGAAACGGTCTATGAGGCAATGAATCGAATAATAATGACTCAGGATGTGGCTTGATGGAATTAGATGCTAATCAACAGTTGATGCTACATTGGATTCCTATCGCTCTTGGAGTATTGTTGATGAGTCCTATGGGCAAGGGCATGAGCCAATCGCTGAGAAGTATGTTTCCTGGAATGGAGCACCAAAGAGGTCGAACAATCGGTGGAATGATTCTCGTATTCCTTGGTGGATTCACAGTATCTGTCCACACACTTTGGATTCACAATAAATCCAAGGAGATGGGTGCTGGTAACTTTTGTTCTGGAGATGGAATATGGGATTGTTCAAGCGTCATAGGTAATGATGCTTGGAATACAATGCCGGTTACAAACCTCCCGTGGGGGCTTGTCGGAATGATGGCGTTCTGTATCCTTGCATGGCTGGTAATCTCAATCGGCAAAGATCCTACAGCCACTTGGGTAAATGATCACATCAAGTATGGCCTAGTTCTAGGATATGGTGGGCTTTTGATTATCGCTTATCTCGCATATGGAGAATATCAAATTGGTAAATTATGCCAGTATTGCACAACAGCACACTTTGCCCATGTAGTAGGATTGTTAGGGTTCATTCATCTGAACTCAGTGATTGATACATCGGAATGGGGTACTGGTTCGGTTGGAGAAGGAGATGCAGAACCACGTATACGCCGCAAGCGCGGATATGTTGCGCCAACTATTGCAAAGGACGACTCCGAAGAGTGAAATTCGCCTTTCACTTACCGGTGCGGACAAATCGAAGTGAATCTTTCAGATAATTTTGATGAGTTTTTACCTTAATCTGATCCTTCATTTGGCGTACTGTGCGGCGGTGCCTAGAACGTAGCCTACCATCTAATGCACACGCCATCGCAAATGTACGGATGACTATCAATTGGTCATCGAGGGATAAATCAACCAATCTTCCAATCACTTTACCTCGCATCCATTCACGAATTTCACTATCATCGATATTGCCATCATTATCGAAATCCGCAGGGGCCCTTCCATGTTTTTCCACGAGCCTGTCCAAGAACATAGTGACATTTGGATGGAAATCTGCTATGCTTGTTATTTGACTTCTAACAGCTAATAAGCACCCATTCCTAACCTCATCAGGAAGTGTCTCAAAACCGTTTGGATATAATAGCGCTAATGCTTCCTCCACCGTTTCTTTACCGAGAGCCCGTACACGTAATTCGCGCATCACTCTATTTGTCACTACAGCATTCCATCCCGCGAAAACTGGTATCGAAACCAATTCGATAATGGTACGTGAAACCGAACGCCCAAGCACACGAACAAGAATCCTCCTCCAAATCGCTTTCATCAGAATTTTTGTTGTAGATACCTTGGCCTTGTATGCTACTGCGGCGAATATTAATCGCCAGCGTGGAATATTGACGACGGGATCAATTCCATGTAATGGAGATGTGGAATTAGGTGCTTCGATTCCTGCATGAATCATCGAAAGCAGTAAACTCGCTTCCGCCTCATCATCTAAGGCTGAATTTGGATTAATACCCGACATTGTTGCAATGGTTCTTGCGTTCCGCATAGTCATAATGTACAGTATTAACAACTCAATGATGGTGAGAATAGCTCCGATTCCTAAGACTATTGAATAGTAAAGGAAAAACTCGCTTCCATAACCTCCACCCTTGGGCTCTAATGGTGATGCAAGGACGGTCAAGAATACGATTAGTGCACCGGTAATAGCACCAAGAATTCCTGACCAAAAAACCGCTCTACGACTCACCCGTTTCAGTAGAGAAATACGAGTTTGGCGGTCGAGTTTTACATCCATTGGTTCGGCCTTACTTTGGCGAACCAAGATACCAGTTGCAAATCTGATAATGAAGCCGAGTTCCTTGAATGGATGAAAACCATCCTTGCCCGAGGGCTTGTCGACCATGCCGTTGGGTAACAAACATCGCTCATTATCATTTCATTTGCTAAATATCTCAAGGCGCGTACATTCCTTCGAAATATAGAGCATCGGTATTTGTGGATATAGGTTCGATCCTGTGGACGGTGACATCTACACGCTCACTGCTCTGGTATTCCTTACGTAGCTCCTTTAGCAGCATATGGTGGACGTCAGACACGTCGCCAGCCATAATCATCGAGAGATGTCGGTGCATCTCTTCTCCAACTTGGACAGTGTATTCCACCATCCAAGCACGCTGAGTGGTTTCCCACTCCTCCTGGGGTCCGGTGCTCGGTTCCATGATACTAAATCTCCCTGTACCCATATGAAAGGTTTGGTAGTTTGAACAATAATAAGTCGGAAAATGACAGTTTATTACTAGATTCAGACACGATATTCCGCTTTCATTCATTCTTCTTCCGGAATCAGGTGTTTTTTCTTCGGAATGAATACCATGGCCCCACCTAAGAGGATCCCTGCGGCCATTATCCAGCCGAGTAGATTGGTTTCAGGTGAAGGAATTTCACGATTTGTAATCTCTCTCACCCCGTATGGCTCGCCTCCGTCGACTGGCTCATGGATGAATACAAAGGACCAACTTTCAGGAAGTTCAGTCATATTACCATAAACGACTTCAGTACCGTTGGAAGAAACTACAGTCATTGCAATCAGTACACGGTCACGTATAGATTCACCAGGATTGTCTTCCCCACTGGCGAGAACTTCCTTATTGTGTTCTAGTAGCATTATAGTTAGTTGTCCATAGTCTGGAATCGGATAGTGTGCGCCCATGCTATCTACTGAGAAAGACATAGATTCAGGCGCACTTCGAGAATTCTCTTGAGTTAGAATTCTTTTTTGCACATCATTCCAAGCCTCATATCCCTCAGCGGTTTTCATATGATCAACAAAGAAGGTTGGAGTACCATATGCCGTAGAATCACTTTGCATCTGATATGCTATTCTCGCCAGAGATGCTTCGTTTTCAAACTCGTCTTCAACATGCAGTCCAATTATTGCAATTCTTGCACCATGCGAATCTGCAACAATAGATAGTTCAGGGTCGATTTCAGCACAAGATGGGCACCAAATCGCAGTTCTCTCTTCAACTAAGATAGAGCGTCCAAGTTCAGCTTCATGCGTAGTATCGTATGCGATTGCTGTCGTTACTGGCGTCGCCATCAACACGACGATGAGCAGCGCGAGTAGTGTTCGCATTGTCCTGCACGGGTAGTGGGTTGTGCATGAAGTTATCACAGGAAGGCTGGTCGGATGGATTGGAGGGGCAGTTATGGTTGACCGTTGGGTAATGGACCATCAGCGTGATTCATGGCGTAAGCAGGCAAAGGCTAGTGGCTATCGCGCCCGCTCTGCATTCAAGCTTAAGCAAATTCAAGAACGTCATAATTTGGTAGTTTCTGGAGACCGTGTTCTCGACGTTGGATGCCATCCAGGAGGATGGGCTCAAGTTGCGGTCGAATTGGTTGGCTCAGAGGGCCAAGTTGTAGGGGTTGACCTCCTACCCTGTGTTCCGGTTGAAGGGGCTGAATTACTTGTGGGAGATATCACTGATCCATTTGCGCAAAAGGCAGTACTGGAATCCTTTGATGCACCGGCCATCGATGTTGTTGTAAGCGATATTAGCCCGAACATTACAGGTAAATGGGATATCGACCAAGCGGTTTCCTTGATGCTCGTTGCAGAAGTGTATGATTTCTCATTACCCATTCTAAAGAAGGGTGGACATTTCGTCACCAAAATCTTCCAAGGAGTAGGGGTTGAGGAAATGATTGATTTGGTAAAACCACATTTTCAGAAGGTTAAGAGATTTAGTCCCATGGCCAGTAGAAATTCGAGTAGCGAAGTCTACCTAGTATGCAAGCATCACATGCCAAAGAAAGGCCCGGACTGGAAGATTCGACCAGCATTTGAGCAGGCATTGATGGAGCGCAAAGGCGGTCCAGAACCAGATGTGGATATTGAACCAGCAAAATCCACTTTCAGCGTTCGTAGTCGGCGCACTCCTCCGGAGTGAATACTTCACCTTCATTCTTGGGTGAGTGTTTCTTTGATAACTCATGACGAGATGCCGTTGATTTATGCCACCATCAAAGAGCATAGAGAAGCCGGACAATCGAACAAGAATGATTCTCAAGCAGATGACAGATCCTGCCCAGCCCCGTGGTCGTACCCCACGGGAAAAGGTGGAAGAACTTGAAGCAGGTAAGCCGATTGGCAGAATCGAACTCGTTGTACTGCGACGTTATCCACGGAGGCTAGTAAATTCAAAATCCTATACCGGACCGCTTGCGGCAGCATGCGGAAGAGATGAAACTGGACTTGTTGGAATTGTGCTCTGGGGTGATGATGTAGCTAAGGTTCGAACCGGAGACATCATCCGAATTGAGGACGGATGGTGCAGGCGCCGTGATGGTGAATTAATAGTCTCAACAGGGCGCTCAGGACGCCTTACTATCATCGATCGTTGAAAGCAGCGCTCTCAGCAAGAATAAAGAGGGAGAGTTCGTGGCCGAGTTGCACTGAGGTGTACTATTCATGTCTGACCGAGCAACCGTATGTACAGCATCTGGCGTTCCTCTCGTAGAGAAGGGATCCACATCTTTCCCCTGCCCCGCGTGTGGCGAGTCAATTGGGCGCTCACCTCGTTGCCGTAACCAAGGCGTTGCATATGTCTGTGATTGTGGCTTCCAGGGGCCCTGAAAATAGGTGATTCTATGGGAATGGTCGCTCTTACCTACAAGGTCATGCCTAACTCCAGTGTAGATGATGTATCTGCAGAGGATATCGCAGCACAGATCAATGCACTAGCAGATGATGTCTACGATGTCCAACTTTGCGAAACCAAGCCTTTGGCTTTCGGTCTCAAATTCATCCAGGTTCACGTCGTCATGAACGACGGGCCCGGACTCTCTGATGTGTTCGAAGAGAACATGCGTGCCATCCATGGTACCGGAGAAGTCGAAGTCCTCTCGATGGGACTTCTCTGAACACAGTTCAGAACTCTCTGCAAACCGCAGTGAAAACAATTATCGCTGTTCGTAATTGTATTGGATTCATGTCCTATACACGTGGCATCAATGTAATTACCCTGAGTATCATCATGATTCTCAGTGGTTGTTTTGGCCTAACCGACGATGCAGAGGCAGATTCCTCTACTGCAGATGAACCTAATGCTGCACCGGTCATTGAAGTATTTTCAATGTCTGATTTGACAAATTGTGACACCACTGGCTGCGATGCAGAGTTGTATCATGCTGTGGTTGACCCAGATGGTGACCTGATAGAATCAGGTTGGGATTTGGATTTAGATGGCACAATCGATGAACTTGTTTTATCGAATAGAGGTACTTCTTCATTGAGTATTGCCAATTCTGAATTAGTTGCTACAGAAATGGTGACAGATGTATATACTGATGAAGGACCATGTTACAATAACCAATCAATTCTAACTACGACCACGATATTGTCCTCATTTTCGACAACTACAATCGCCTTCATTTCAGAGGATACAAATGGTGCAGCCTCTGGAGTATTGCAGACTATTTCCACACCAGCGCTAACATTGGTTTCGACTACAAACACCACTGAAATTGTTGCATGTACTGGTGATGATTCTTCAGGTTGGGTTTGGGGTGACAAGGATGCACAAGGTGCTGGTAACCTTGTAGAAGTATCCATGACCTCTGGTCAAGGCCTAAACTGGGCAGTAGTCAAGATCACCATCTCTCTAGATGGTGGCACACCACAAGCGTGTGCTCAGGATGACAGCACTGCATCATGCAGCTACACTGCATACCAAGGAGCAGGAAACAGCCAACAGTGGGAAGTCAATGAAGGTATCACCATTGAAGGTACCTGTGATGATGCTGCAGGCTGCAATATTGACGTAACCATCACCCAAATGGGCGTTGGATCTGAAGATGACAGGGTCATCGGACAGGTCACAGCATACGCTGACTCCACCGCTTGAATTCGTCAAAGTTGATGAAGCGGCGAACGCATGAACTCTCTCAATAGAGTTGTAGCGTAGCTTCCAGATGGAAGAATGAATCTGAAGCGCAAGCAAGCACCTTCAGGGTGCCACCTATCGCCTTCTTTGACACCATCAGTCCACTTCTCGCCCATAGTTTCCTCACCAGCCTTGGGAACTGGCTCAACTTGGAATTCTGTGAATCCGGTAACTAGCGCTCTGCGGGTACCCTTGGTTGTTAGGCGGCGAATCTTCTCGACCTCCCAGTTAGCATCAGACAAGCCCATCTTTTCGATTACGCCTTGCTCGATATCACCTGATACACCGCTCGCCTTCTCGACTGAGCCACCGGGCAATTGTCCAGTGACTGCAAGCCGACCGAGTTCACAATTTCGTGCGATTCTTGGAAGCGTGCGTTCATCTGTTCTAACCAGTGAAGATGTTTCTAGTTGTCCCGCATCATCAATACGTCCTACAAGGTCGCCTTCTACTGGTGTTGCAAGCGTTAGGCCAGCATCGATCCTCGCTTTGACCGTCTTGTTGAATGCTACACTCTGTAATGAGTGAACAGTCATGAGTTGGAGATTATTTGGCAGGTTGCGAAATGCCCCGACCCAATCGTCGGGTTTTGCAACGATATGCTTGAGCATGTCACGCTCAAAGCCGAGCCAGTCTGGGATAATTTCCAGTGCTTCTGCAACTGCGCCATTCTCACGAATATATGTTCGGAATGCTGCTACATTGGGCTTTTCAGAAAATCCTTCCATCCCGAGGTATGCCATCACTGCGCCTTCAAAATCACCAGTGATAACATGGCGGCCAACTACTGGGGTTACCGGCCTACCAGCGCCGAAGCGCTGAGGTCCGATCCAGTTAGGGAATAGGTTAGGGCCAACGGCTTCAGCCATATCCTTCTCAATGGATGCGACATTGGCCATCGCCTCATCATCAGTCATAGGGGAGCCATCAGGATGCGAGCATCCTCTGGCGATAATCGTGAATCTGTTGCCCTTGTGATTTCCAAATCCGAGTTTTTGGTGGGTTCGGCCAAGGATTTCTATTTCGACATCGGGCATAGTCACCTGTGCTACTTTCTTTTGCGGAGCATCGATAACGAATGCCTGCTTTGTCACTGCTCTCTTATCCTTGGTTCCAGCGAAAAATATACGATTGCGGCTGATTCCACATGCTTTTGCTAACCGGGTAACGAAGCGGTTTGTTTCCCAATTTGTTAGAGTAATGATCGCCGCAGTGAATCTTCCCTTTGGGTCGAGACTGATTTTGGAAGAAATCTCTTCGACACGAAAATCTTGGATTCGGGCCTTGAGTACGCCACCGATTCCTTCAGCATCTACAGCATGACCGACTAAACCAATCGCCTCGGCGAGTCTATCACCGTTCATGAGGCAACAGCCTCACAGATTGAGTGCGCCGAAATCGCCAGAAATTTCTGCGACAAGCCCTTTGAGGAGCTTTGCGGGGTCGACACCCTTGTTGGTACGAATGAACATTTCAGGTTCATCGAGGTCGGGGTGACCTGGGAAGAAGTTTGCATAATCGACACCCTTGTCGTCATTCAACCTAACACGTAGGACCTGAAGACTTGTGTGTGATTCGCCGATAAATCGAACTCGAAGTTCGTTCTTGTCATGAGTGAGGACCTTGACAGGCATGGGGAACGAGCCGCCGTCATGCCCCGCGTTCATGAACCTTTGGCAGGGAATATTCCCTTACCGCCCTACGGGCGGGGTTGAAAAATCAGTATCAGGATGATTTGTGGACCTGTCTTGCTTAACTACTCCGTTAGGCTCGCAAGCATCGTGACAGGTTCAATTCTCGAAGAGAAATTGCGTGGATACGCAGGCCTCTATCGCAAGGCTTCGTGGCCAGTTCTCATCCTGTCAGTTGTCATTACCGCCGGACTGGTAGTTGATTTAGCAGTAATCGACACCCCAGCATTCCACACTGACCTCGCGGATTTCGCTCCAGATTCGGATAATGCTGAGGCTCACGACCGCATTAGCGAGCACTTTTCGAACGAAACTCGTCCAATGTTCATTCATGTGACACGAGACGATGGTGGCAATGTTTTGGACATGGCATCTCTCAATTTGATGGATGAACATCTAGATAAAATGCAAAATGCGAGCGAAAATAGGCAAGACGTAGTTGTCAATTGGATTACTGCTCCTTCCATCCTTCAACTTGCACTTGATGAAGAGGCAGATGGGCGTGACCTATCTTTGGTACAAACGTGGGAGGAGATGATCGATCTCACCATCGATGTAAATGAGACAGACTGCCCTGGCGATGTCGGCAAACAGAAAGAGGTTGCAGAATTTATCCTCGATGGGATGTTACACAAGGAATTCGATGGCTCGGAAATGTGTTTATGGATACAGAGTAACGGTGCGGAAGGTTCCCCCTCAGTATCGGCAACATCTACTCTATGGATATTGGAAATAGACCCAGATATTCCGCCCGAACAACGTAAGGTTAAGCAAGATGAACTTCGAGAAGTTTTCGCAGATTTATCAGCAGATTCAGACTTGGAATACGGTGTTGCCTCCCTTGATTTGATTAGTCACGATATCGACGAAGGAACCTTCGATAATCTCGCTACATTGATTCTACTCGCCATGGCAGTGGTTGTTGTTCTCCTCGCAGTTGCATTCCGCAGTATCAAAGGCGTCGTATTCCCCCTAGCCGGTCTCTCTTTTGCACTGATTTGGACCTACGGAACCCTCAATGTATTCGGTGCTAGATTTACTGCATTAGAAGTAGCAGTTGCGCCTTTAGTTCTAGGTTTGGGAATCGATTATTCCATCCACTTACAGCGGCGATATTCTGTAATCAGAGAAGAGGTTGAAGATGCAGCAGAGGCTTGGCTAACCGCCTGTGCTAAACTTTCGACCCCGCTTGGCCTTGCAGTAATTACAACAGTAGCTGCATTCCTTGCAAACATAATCTCGCCATTACCGCCACTCGAAACGTTTGGAATCGCTCTCGCACTTGGTGTAGTCTGTGCATTCATCAATGCTACAATAGTCGTAGGTGCTCTGCATGTAGTCCTTGACAAAGTCATTCCAGAGACTGGAAGCTCACCTCTTCGTCTTCCACGCCTCTCCAAGAAACTAGTCGATTTACAGCGCACTCAACAGGCTGCGGTATTCATCATCGCTCTCGTTGTCAGTGGTGCATCAATCATTGGCGCAATGGGTCTTGAAACTGAATTTGACCTAGGAGACTTCCTCGATGAAGATATGGAAATTATGCAAGTTAGGGATGACTTGGATTCTTCATATGAAAGTGCAGGATGGAAGTTAATCTACATCGAAATGGAACCGGTTGCTGGTGCAGATTCGATAGACAATGACGGTACTTTACTCAATGAGTTACGAAAATTGCATTCTAATTTAGCCTTGAATCACGATGTAGTAGGAGGTGGTTCTTCCGATTCTTCACCATCGTACGAAGGGCCATACAAGGTGATGTACGATGCAGTTGATAACGACCCTCTATTCGGTGAAAATCATAGCTTGGTAATCCAGAACGGAGGCCTTAGGAGTACCTCAGCGGCATTGGATTTGACGGGTGCATTCATTTTGCTATCGACAAATGATTCGGTTGCTGACCCTTTCACTGGAGAATCATGGGCAGAACGTGTAGCCTCTACTGTTCATCTCGAAAATGGCAATATCGTTCACACCAGAACCGAAGTAAGGGTTGACGCTACAACCTCTTCAGAATCTTCGAGAGTAGTTACAGACTTTGAGGATATGATGGGTTCTGCCGATGCAGATGATGGACGTATGCGCTCTAACCTCGCTGGTGATGCACAAATTCACATCACAGGAGATCTAGTTGCTTTACAATATGTACTCGATGGACTGAACGCTAGCCAATTATCATCTACCGCAATCTCATTTGCAGTTTCATTCTGTGTTCTATTCATCCTGACCCGTCGTATTGTCCCGGCTGGAATAGTTCTGACTCCGGTTGTTCTCGCCACGATTTGGGTTGTTGGTTCAATGGTCTTACTCGGACTAAAATGGAATGTTCTCACTGTGATGGTCACCGCATTATCACTTGGTATTGGAATTGATTATTCCATCCATATGTGGCGTAGATTTGAGGCTGAACGGCTCAAAACTGATGACCCGTGGAAAGCACTTGAAGAAACGGTATCTACAACCGGAATCGCACTTGTATTATCGACTGGAACAACTGCGCTTGGATTCCTAGTTCTCTTGTTATCACCAATGCCCGTCGTACAGCAGTTCGGATTGGTAACGGCACTAACCGTCACATTCTCATTGGGCCTGACAGTTGTCGTGATGCCAGTGCTTATGATAATGGCTGAAAATCAATCAGGAACTAGCGGTAAGTGAATCGATTATCGCGCCCATCTCGAGTCCTTGGTCCCTACTCACAAGGCAAAGTGCCAACCAAGTAGTACAGTGCCTGAGCGCCGAAACTTTTCGGTCTGCTCGACGTGCTACCTCTTCTTTGTCGAGGCCCGATTGAGCGGAAATAAACCTAATCAGTCTCTTCTCTAGACGTGACCTTGGGTCAGGTGAGGTCTCATGAATAACCGGTGCCTCAACAATTTCTACCACTTCTGGTGAAATTTCGGCGCCATCATGAACAGCAGGAGCAGTTAGGCGAGAAGGACGAGGTTGCCAACCAAGTGGCGCATTAACACCTCTAATGTCACAATTAGGCTTGAGAAGACCATTGTCTTCCTTTAGCCATCCAGCAAATGTAAGAGCGGTAATTGCATCATGAGCAGTATCGGTATTCATCCAATCCATGTCGAAAACCAGCACTCTTTCCAAATCATCTGGGCTTAGAGCCTCTTCACTTCTAAAGCAAATAGCTAGAACACGACGAATGTCCTCGACTTCATTGCTCAATCATTCCACCGTCCTAGTAAACGATCCATCTTCTTCCAACTTCCACTTGCCATCAGATTCAGTGAGGTAGAATGTTCCTTCAGTGAGGTATTCGTATTCACCACCAGGTGGTAGTTCGGCAAATGTTGGCACAGTATCACCATATTCAGTTGCTCTTCCAGGAAGGGAATCAAGGCTCAATGCTGCCATTGCAGCACTTATGTCTGCGGGGGGAGCATCTACGGGCACATTTGCTGTTTTGGCTGAAGGTATTGCAGGAGGTGGGCCCTTTTTCTTGGGTCCATCGCCCAGTGGAGGCCCCTTTCTTCGCATGTCTTTAGGTTGTGATTCTTCCGTGCTAGCACTTGCAAGTTCACCCTTGCGTCGTCCCTTGAAAAGGACGGCAAGTGCAAGAATAATCACAGCACCTATGCCTCCAGCAACATAGATTGTGAGACTGAGTTGCTCAGGAACCACATATGATTTGGTGAAATTGTTATCCTCTTCATCCAATTCCCAAATCGTGTTATTATAATCAACATTAACCTCGAGTACCCAGTTACCCTCAGGTACAGTTACAGATGCTCTCTTATTTTGACCAGCATTACTTTTCATCGAGCCGATAGTGAATTTCCCTACGAGTTCTACTCCTTCGCTTGAATTAGTATGAATTGTAATATCAAAAGGAACCCATATGTCTTCGCCAGTATTGACGACTGATATCTCAAGACGTAGCGAGCTTCCAGCCGTGGTCTCACCTGTTATTTTCACATCATAAAGAGCGATATTTGGTCCAACATTATTCAATGGAAGTGTTAGCCACGGGTCGTCTACAGTATTGTCCGTTGTTCCTACTAATTCCCAACCGGCGTCATCAATCCCGCTGGCCCAACAGTCAATTCGTGCTTCAGGTGAAAGTTTTGAAGGGTCTCCACTTCCACTGAAATCAAATATGAACGAAAACAAGGTCTTGCCTTGAAATTCGACCGAAGGTGGCTTGGATATAGAAATTGGTTCCCATGAAATTTCCGTCGAAATGATTTGGCAAGTAAGGGTTAGATTTCCATTCCAAGCATCATCTTCAACAATGTTGATCCCAATTCCAATATCGGCAAGATGGAAGCGAGAGAATTCTTCAGCATTTGAATCAAGGATTTGAGGAGCCGTGGCATCGATATGGAATATGGGAGGCTCGTGTAGAGCTAGGGTCCTTGTTTCCAAGGGGTCCATTATTGCAATATCGAAGTCCAATTGGCCTCCTGTACTAGGCATCGGTATTATTCCATCCAATATTCCTTCTACTACAGTAACCGTTGAACCACCAGCCCAATAATTTCCTTGCAAGGTTCCCCACCATCGCAGGTTTACTTCACCACTGTATGGCATTTCTGATGTAGTGTGTTGAATTGTTCCGGTAATGCGAAGTTCATCACCGACCATAACAAGGCTTTCAGGAACAATTGGTCCGATTACTACTCCACTGATGTCTTCAAGAGATTCTAAGGTGACCGTGAATTCACTGCTGAAGTGCCACATTTCTGTGAACGAAGTACGAGTTCTACCATCGAGATCGTCGATAACTACCTCAACCAAACCAATTTCGAGGAGAGATGGGTCGATCAACCAGCCAGCAATAAGCTCAACATCAAGAGTCATGATATCGCCACTAATTGAATGAGTACAACTGATTCTAGCCGCATCAAGTCGGTCATCAAGGACAAAACATGAACCATCATTTGTGGTAAATCTAACTCCGAATTCATCATCTCCACCAAGTTCAATTCGAATTTCGGTAATATCTGAAATTGCGTTTGCATCACTCATTTCAATTGTCCAAGAGATGCTTCTTTCCACTTCCCAAAGTCTGTCAGCCCCTTCATCACTAATCGATTCAACTACACCATTTCTGGGGGCTCTTGTTTCCCAAAGGATTTCTCCAAGGGTTATTGGCTCCTCTACGAGGTCCTCTCCAACGATTCGAAGTATTACGAAATCGTGGTCGGCATTTGCATCATCTGATTGAGTCAGGTTCAACCACCAAAGTGTGCCACTATTTTCCATAGTGTGATTGACTACAACGAATTCTGAAGATTGAGATAGGCCGTCAGGTACTGAACCGTCCATGCCATCATTAAGGCCTTGAACCCACATTTCGATAACTACATCTTCTGAGATAAACCCTGATGTATCTGCAAAGAGCAATGAAATCTCCCTATCTACTTCGGTATTGACATATGAGCCATTTACAGGAATCGACTCTATCAATACCGGCGCATCATTGTCTAGGGTTATCCATGAGGAATTTGAATCCTCAATAATGGTGAATGGTTGGTCACTACGTGCTTCTAAGGAGATATCGACCCTACCCGAAATATCGATTGGCAATGGATGAGAAATCGTGTTCTCTATACCATTTGTCAATGGAATCCATGCTGTTGTTTCATTGTACCACTGAATGTTTGAATCATTTCCGGCTACAACGCCCTGATAGGTGAAAGTCAAGCGTGCTTGTACCTCTCCACTTGATAGTTCAAATCCAGTTGTGAGGAATGTGTGATTTAGGATGACATCGACATCGACTCCACCTGCAATTGCTCCACTAGAATTAATTGGATTTAGATCAACAATTTCCACTAATACCTCACGATTAATTGCCATCACATCTGGATGGTTGAATTCAGTAATTGCCGCGCCAGAAGTTCCAGCTTTGGAACATATATTGGAAAATCCGATTAAGTCACCGAAGTGCAGGTTCCAGGAAATTTTGGTATTTCCCAGAGTTTGGTTGACAATATTACCACTGACTGCCCCAAGGAATAGCCCTTGAGTATCACTTTCTGAATAGCTATTTCCATCATAGGAAATTGTAGACCAAGGCCCAAGAATTGAACCAGATGAATCACAGGATGCGAATTGAATATACATCTCACCAGATTCTGAAAGATGGTGTAGGGTAGTAATTGCTAACCCGGCCCCTCGAGGATTAACCGTACCCATCAAGTTTCCATCATATCCGGCATGCTCTGCCTCGATAGTCATCATATCAAGGTCAGGCTCATCCCAATACTCCATGTCGGTTACATTCATTTCAATTCGGTATTGAAGGTGATCAGATGGGTTAGTAAGACTTAGTTCAGCCTCACCAACAGGCCATGTTGTGTTAACGGTACCATCATCGCCTGCCCAATCCAAGTTGGTTATCTGATTGGAATCAGAATCAGTCCTAAACTGGAATGCAAGAGTGCCACCTGGCCTTTCCACCCCTGTAAGATTCAATGAAGTTGGCGTGGCTGAGGAATATTGATTTGGACGCAAATCGATAACAGGTGAAGTTATCCATCCTGAAAATGAATCGCTATCATTCTGGTATTGAGTATCGCCACTAAATGTTTGACCCCACGTAGAATAGGGGTAGGTAGAGGTATCGCCAGTCATCCAAACGATGGAACCATTGAGTGCTTGAACCTCAGTATCAAAGTGTCCGATGCCGCTGATATCGGTGCCACTATTCCACGTGTCATCGATGGGGTTCCAATGGTAAACCGACTTTTTCGGTCCTCCATTGAAGCCTCCGACTAAAATAATCTCATCACGGAATACTGCACCGCCCCATCCAAACATCGCTTGAGGTAGTTGGGTCATATTGTGCCATGTATCGGTCTGAGGGTCGTATTTCTCGACATAATCCAATGCTTGGCGATTCCATGTAGCAGTAGAATCAGTACCGCCTATGGCATAGAGTTCGTCATGGTATTCAATCAGTGGGAATGAACTGCGATTATGATGCATGTCTGCCATTCTTGTCCAAGATTCATTAATGGTATCATAGCGCCAAGTTTGGTTAGTAGAATCAGTTCCTGTAGGATTTCGCACTCCACCAGCATAGTAGAGACTATCATCGTAGGCAGCCATTCCTCCATTTCCTCTTCCTATGGGCATAGATGTGCCATTGAACCATGTATCATTATTCAAATCGAAAATCTGCATTCTACCACTGGGTAATTCTGCAGGATTGGAATTTCGCATCCAGTCGGCAACAACATAGACTTGGTCGTCGATAATTTCAGCCTCACAATATTGCTGAGAATAGGGCATTGCAACCCCTGATGGTTGCCAACTCTTGTTCTCAACATTCAGGACCTCAACCATCGAAGTAGGAGTTTCGTCATTGCTTTGCAATGGATTGGGGTCAGAACGGCCCCCTATCACCCAAATTTCGCCACGGTCTTCAATTGCAACTGAACACGCCCCAGTACGAGCCATCACCAGTGCTTGATTTGGCCAAAGCCATGAGATTGAAGGACGTGATACATGAGCCTCGCCATCTGCGGTATAGAACACTTCTGAATCGATATAACCAGTTTGATTGAAGTCATCAATTTGGATGACGGTTTTGGATTTAGAAGATTCATCATCAAGTACAGCGCCTGAGGTCCAAGGCTGCAAAACCAACATCACCAGAAGGATGATTGAAGCAACCGGTCGCGCCGACATACCCATCGGTGGTCGTAAGTAGGGTTTGATGCTTACGAATGCCAAATTTCAACAACTCGTACAGGGGGAGGGTTCTTCTCCTACCTCCCTTTGCAGGGCCCCGGACATGTCAAGAGAATACATCGCCCGGGACCCCAGAACGGGTCGTCCAATCCAAGTTTCTAGCCGGAGAGGGTCAAGAAAACCAGTCGAGCTTGAGCAAGGGCCACACCTAGCATTACCGCCGCAGTCAGTCATTCCTCTGGCTACAGGCGAGTTAGAATCCTACAAGGTTGGGTGGATGGAGCAGGACCACTACCTTGGCAAACTTGACGGAATTAAGGCCTTGGCAAACTTACACGGCAGTCTTGCGTTGCAGGCTCATAGCGTTCTGCTGGAATTCTTGGTAGATGATGATCCTCAAATCCGTATTTCAGCATTATCTGCATTACCTTCAGTAGCCGAACGTAAGCCAGATGAATTATTCGATTATCTTTCAGTTCTACTCGATGATAGTGATAATAATGTTTCAAAGGCAGCAAGTCGATGTCTGAAGCGAGTCGCTCCAGTATTCCCCTCTGCAACAGAGGGAACTCTTGCCTATGAGTTGCGGCATGAAATAAAATATCGACGCGACCAGGCATTTTCTGGATTATCCGGTCTTTGTGAAACTTGGGCTGAAGTGGCATGTGACCATATTGATGAATTACTCCAAGAAGAGGATATTAGACTGAGAATTTCAGCAGCAAAGTTACTGCGTAAAGTCTTGAGTAGAGGTGGTGCTGCATCTTGGGATTTAGTTGGCTGGGCCCTAGAAGATGAAGAGGTCGAAGTCCGCAGAAAGGCAGCTAAATGCCTACCTGCATTAGCAAATCGTGAGGCTAGGATTGCAACCATCCTCGCAGAGCGTGCAATTCTCGATACAGACTCCAAGGTAATGCTCTCAGCAATCCGTTGTATAGAAGTTCTCGATACCGACCACGGACGTGCACGCGACCTTGTAATCAAGGGTTGTATGCATCGACATGCATCAGTTAGAATGGCTTGTGTTAAGATCCTGCCACGACTGATGGGCGATGAAATCCTTCGTAACCATTGCAATGCATTATTGCGTGAAGAGAAGGATCCAAAGATTATCGAAGAACTCAAGCAAATGGCATTTGATGCTCAAATTGAAGGTACTGAAGCACAGAAGAATGCCTTCTTAGCACCAGCACCGGCAGTACCACAATTAGACCGTGAAGTTGCAGAATCTGTGGGCAAAACCATTGGACTGGAAGACGATTCACCTAAGCCTACAGAAGCCTCTCCGCCCGACATGGTTAAAGAGGGGTTGACGGTCGCCGAAGACGCTCAAGGAGATGTACTCGATGACTGAGGAAGCATTCAACGATAAGGAAGAGCAGTTCAACAAGTTGTGGGACGGCGTTACACCAAAGGGTGTAAACCGTAACAAGTCTCTGAAGTTCCGACAGTACATCCTAGAGCATGTTCGCCAGATGAGGCGACCGCTTAACCGAGAAAACGCCTTCAAGTACTGGATGGGTACTCTAAAGGCTGAAGTCAACGAAAGCGAGCGTTATTGAACGGATATCACGGGGGTCACCCCCGTCCCGGTGGCCCATTATGGCAAGGGACGGATGAGGGAGACACATGTTTACTCAGACGCTATTCAACACTTGGCCATTATCAGATGAGATCCTCGCTGGTCTCGAAAAAATTGGTTGGGAATATTCTACTCAAGTACAGAAGGACACAATCCCTCTAGCCTTAGCAGGGCGTGATGTGATTGGACAAGCTCGAACAGGCTCTGGAAAGACCGCTGCATTCGGACTTCCAATCATCAATGCTTGCCAACCGACAGGAGAATTGCAAGCACTTCTTCTCACTCCTACTCGTGAATTAGCAAATCAAGTTGCTGAGGAAATTGGCAATATACAGGGCGAATCGGGATTGACTATCCTCACCGTTTACGGTGGTACCGATTTGGAGAAGCAAGCACGCTCACTCAAGAACGGCGTCGACATCATTGTTGGAACCCCGGGCCGTGTAATGGATATGACCGAGCGAGGCCATATCGATCTCGCCAAGCCTGGATTTTTCGTACTCGATGAAGCAGACCGTATGCTCGACATGGGATTCTTCCCCGACATAATGTGGGTTATCGAAAGAATGACTAATAGAACACAGACTCTTCTATTCAGTGCAACATTCCCACAGGAGATTCTCGATATTGCAAATGAATTCATGAACGATCCTGAGTTCGTTATGACAAATACCGAAAAACTCGACATCCCTCCTATCGACCAATTCAGTGTGCGTATTGGACGCCCAAACAAACTCTGGGTAGTTGGAAGACTTCTAGCAGGGATGAGCGAGGATGACCAAACAATTATCTTCACCAATACCAAGCGTATGGTTGACCTAATCGTACAACGCTTGGGCAAGCATCGCTTCCAAGCCGAAGGGCTTCACGGCGACCTAAATCAGAATCAACGTGAGAAGATCATCGCACGATTCAGAGAAGGTGATTCCAAGATTGTAGTTGCAACCGATGTTGCAGCCCGTGGAATCGATGTCGAGGGGATTAATATGGTAATCAATTACGATGTGCCAGATGATGTGGACAGTTATGTCCACCGTATTGGACGAACAGGCCGAATCGGCCGCAAAGGAGTAGCCTGGATGCTGGTTGGACGTGACGATATTCCTCAGGTCAACAAAATCATCGCAACACATTCTTTGGAAATTACCGCTTGTGAAGCACCGGAATTACCCGATGGTATGCGAGACCCGGTTCGTAAGCAAGAGGATAACTCAGAAGTTGCCGATGTATTCGGCATGGTCCCTATTCGTGTAGAGACCACTGAATTCTCTAAGCGTGCATTGGTCGAGCAATTGATTGCATCATTGAAGTGTGATGAATTATCCATTGGGGACATTTCCTTGAATGATGACCACACAATCGTCGAAGTTCACAATAAGAGTGCAACTCTCGCAGTACGTGC
>JASLKC010000057.1 GCA_030747785.1 Candidatus Poseidoniaceae archaeon
GAATGATGTTTGAGTTTGGTAATCTTTATCTTTCACAAATCCTAATGATTGCAATAGGTTTTCCAATACCAATTCTCCCCATGCACCTTGAGCTTGAGAGTCTGCCTTGAGAGCACGAGTAAGATTTGTGGTTTCCTCTGATAGTTTGATTCCAAGTTCAGAGACCTGCATGATTCTCTCTTCAAGGCGAGTCCCTCTTTCAAGGGATTTCATTTCGATTTCGTTGATGTTTTTGCTATAGTTCTCCATTGCCTTTGAAAGTGATTCTGTCGCCTGATTAAACGATGTCGATTTTTCTTCATCGGCCTTTGCTAGAACTTCATCAAAGGCGTTTTTTGCCAAGAGGGAAAATGTATCACGCATTTTTCCTTCAAATTCCTGTATTGAATTGGCATGTGATTCTTCTCTAGATTCAATTCCGGCTTGGAGGATAGTCAATTCCAATTGAGATTCCATGATTTTTTTATTCATTTGTTGATTCATTATCAACCAAACAATACCTGCAACAGCAAATGCAACTCCAAGATAATACAGTGCTTCCATGGTAATCCCGATGCTCGAAATTATGGGCAGGGGTTCTTGAACTCATGCTTTCATGTCAGGTGAATAATTGAAGTATCGGGGACGCCACCATGTGCCATGCGAGTCGAGCAACTCAATGAGGGCATGTGGGCAATGACCTGGCTTCTAATCGATGAAGAGGGCTCCAATGCAGTTCTTATCGACCCGGTGTGGGACGAGATATCCAGTTATATTTCAATGCTCGAAGAGCAGAACTTGACGCTTACACATTGCATAGCGACTCATACCCATGCGGACCACATCACTGGCTGTTTCACTCTGCGTGAGATTACAGGCAGCGAATATGTCATGTGGTCGGGAACACCATCACTCGGGTGTTCCATTCTTGTGGAGGATAAGTCCCAAATCGAAGTAGGTGAACTTCAAATTAATTTCCACCATGCACCTGGTCATACAGGAGATTCAATGATTATCGAATGTGGTGATTACATCTTCACTGGCGATTTCTTGTTCACCGGTTCAGGTGGGGTCGGCAGAGACGATTTACCAAGTGGGCGAACTCATATTCATTGGCAAACTCTCGATGTGCTAGAGCGCTTTGATGGTGAAATGATGGTTTGTACTGGACACGACCCACCCGGAACTGAAATGCAAAGCCTTGCTTGGAATCGTGAAAACAATCCAGTACTTGCTTTCTCTACATTTGAAGAATATGCTGATTGGCAACAGGACACAAGTGCAGGGCTTGGTTATGTTTCAAAAATCAAGGTCGCACTTCCAGCAAATATCTTTGCAGAAATTCCCGATGAAGTCCCTTGGCTAGATTGAATCTCTACGAGGACTACTCAAGCGGGTTAGATGGTTGAGTTAGCACGCTTTCATGAGCAGAAGGCATCGCCTCGAGATCCTTGAAATTGAGTTCCTTTTTCGGTCCGATGGTGGACTCAATTCGTTCTGCCATAGTACACCGAACATTAAGTTGAATTCTGCCTCGACTTCTCGTTAAATCGTATGATTGTGGGCTCAGTACATCAATTGCTTGCTTCTCGAATTCCGACCGGATGTCTTTGCCTCGCCACCATGCATAGCCCCATTGGAAAGAGACTCCAACTCCTGTTGCACAGTATAGAACACCGAGGACAACTAAGGCGAAAAGTACCGGATTGCCATCATCAAGTCTTGCTTCTAGCATCAAATCTCTACCGAGAAGGAATAGCAGACCCACTCCTACAATTGGTTTGAGCATGCCTTCAACCCAATTTGAAATCGGAATAATCCTACCCTTAGAAGGGTCGACTAGAACAAGATCCGCTTCTAGAGCAGTTGTGATAATTCCAATTAATCCCAAAAGGAGCAAATAGACGGGGCCAGCTATTAGGAGTTCTATCCACCATTCTTCTAATTGCATAATCCAGTGGATAATCAACCACGTGAAGAGGCCGAGGAAAACGACTCTAGGCACTCGGTGGAAATGTACGACTATACTAGAGGTGTCGAATAGGCGCCCCTCCTCTGCACAGTGTCCATAGCCAGGAGCTGGAATGTGAATGACTTGCTTTCCATAGTATTGTTCGAGGGATTTGATTAAAGTGATGAGCACTTTTTGTCGAATCAATAGTATTTCTAATCCGTAAATAATCGGTATTCCAATTAGAATAATCGGGAGTGAAAGTATCGCTACAAATGGCAGAATCAGAATCATTGGCGTGAGTAGGAAATGTGTAACTGAGAGCGGATTTAGCATATCGGTCTCATTCAATCGAGCCCGTGACAACTTTATCCCCAGGCGTCTAGATTCATCATTCAATGCTTCACGAAAATGCTCAACTTGATTTCCAGCATCAAGTATCCTTTTCACTGTGGATCGGTATGACCTTTCTGCAGGTCCAATCCCGAGAATCAGTGTCTGATATAGTACTCTTGCAGGTATTGCAAGTAGTAATGGAAGTGCCAAAATTCCGAGTCCCCAGAGAAGATTCTCGAGGTTCATGGCGGCTACCATGGTAAGGCCGTGTGGGTGAGCCATTCAAGAATGTTCATGGAGCATGGAGGCTCGGAGTATCAATCATGGGACGTATTGCCGTTACCGACGGAATGGCCCCCGGGGCGGTAGCACTGCTTGAGAAGGCAGGCCATGAAGTCGTTCTAGGATTCATTGAGATGGATGATTTACTAGCGGGCGCATTGCGAGAATTCGATGCAATCGTCGTTCGTAGTGCGACTAAATTGCGAACTGATGTTATCGTTGCAAGTGAGGGCCTCAAAGTGATCGGACGTGCAGGTGTTGGAGTTGACAATATCGATTTGGAAGCTGCAGGTACAGCCGGAATCATGGTAGTTAATGCACCAAGGGCTAGCACTCAATCGGTCGTTGAACTCACAATTGGCCATCTTCTCGCATCATTGCGTCATTTCGGTAGAGCGGATAGAGGAATGCGCGAAGGTAAGTGGGAGAAGAAGGCACTCAAGGGAACCGAACTCAGTGGTAAGTCGCTTGGTTTGATTGGATTTGGGCGAATTGCGCAAGGAGTTGCAAGAGTTGCAAAGACGCTTGGTATGGAAATTCACACTTACGACCCTTACCTTCCACCAAAGGTCGCAAAAGCCGAAGGAGCATTCCTCCACAAGAAAGTTGACAATTTGTTCAAATCATGTACCCACATTTCCGTTCACTGCAATCTAACGGACGAAACTCATCATTTGGTTAATGCAGAACGTATGGCATTGATGCCAGGGAAAGCAGGAGGAATAGAATGTGGCAATCATATCGTAAATTGTGCCCGTGGCGGAATTATCGATGAAGATGCTTTGCTTTCTGCATTGGAAGATGGCATAATATCCAGTGCGGCTCTCGATGTTTTTGAAATAGAACCAGTTACAATTGAACATGCTCTCATCCATCACAAAAATTTCCATGGAACTCCACACATTGGTGCGGCTACCCTCGAAGCACAAGCAAGAGTTGGTAGTGATATTGTCGAAGCGGTAATGATAGCACTATCTGGAAGTACTCCAGAGACATTGGTAAATGGAAAATTTCTGAAGTGATTATCTCATGTCGAGAGTAGTCGTATAGAGTGCTCCGAGTTCTGCGATTAGTAGGATGAGAATAACAGCCCATCCTCCACTCACATCGGCATTGACAAAGATGTCGAATTCACCTGTAAATGATTGCTGGCTTACTTCACCATCAAATGGCCACGGGTCATCTCCTCCACCGCCACCGCCTCCACCGTCGTCCTCGACGGAACCGAGTACAATGTGGAATGGCTCTCCATCTGGTTGCCATTCAAATTCTTGGCCACTAATACTGGGGCCTCCTACAATATATTCGATTTCAGTAGGATCTGTGGTTACGATATTGGCCTCATCATTTCCAGGAGCCTTACCGATTCTATCGTATTCTTCCACTGAGATAATACCAATCCAGACTTGGTCACTACTCCATGTAATTACCACATCAATATCAACAATTGCCCCCGATGCGGGAACATCACTGAATGATTCTTTTGTGACACCGGTAATCCCTGCATCTGGTTGTGGTATTCCTGCTTTATCATATTCGACAGTATAGCCGAAAAGGGCAGCGATAAGCAGGATGCCGAGAATGGCACTGATGATTGGTTTTACCGCTGCCATAGTATAGTGTCTGATACACTGCCAAATGAATCCTTGGCTTCCGCGTTCTTCAAGAGCCATCGGCAACGGAAGTGATTCATGGGGTCGAGGATAATCATTCACTGCGACCTCGACGCATTCTTTGCTGCTGTTGAAACGCTCTATCACGATCTTGACCCATCAGTTCCTCTAATCCTTGGTTCCGACCCAAAAGGCGGAAGAGGTAGGGGGATAGTTTCCACTTGCAATTATTCTGCACGTCGCTATGGAATCAGTTCAGCCATGCCGATTAGTGAGGCGTGGCGACGTTGTCCCGGTCCACCATATGGGTCGGGACATTATCTCAAATCAACACGAGGTCTATACTCACGCGCAAGCCGCAAAGTTATGGAAATACTAGCTAAACATGCTGGGCGTTTTGAGAAGGCATCAATCGATGAAGCCTATCTCGATGTGACAGAATCCTGCGATGGAAATTGGGATGCCGCACTTGCTCTTTGCCGCCAACTCCAATCTGAAATAATGGATAGCATT
This sequence comes from Candidatus Poseidoniaceae archaeon, assembly GCA_030747785.1. Lineage (GTDB taxonomy): Archaea > Thermoplasmatota > Poseidoniia > Poseidoniales > Poseidoniaceae > MGIIa-K1. The sequence continues at coordinate 4,675 of JASLKC010000057.1, forward strand.
GGCCTTTCAGCCTCATTTGGGATTGGACCAACAAGAATTCTTGCAAAAATGGGTAGTGAAGAGAATAAGCCAGCTGGGATTCATCGTACAATGCCCGATGAGATAGTGGATTTCTTTGACGGGCGTTCGGTTCGAGAGGTTCCGGGTATTGGCCCAAAGACAGCAACACGATTGGCCGAATGGGGAATAGATACGGTTAGTCAGGCGGTAGAGCACGGTGAAATCGCTCTAGCACGATTCACATCTGAGCGTTTTGCGTCCTGGATAATTCGTATGACTGAAGGCGATACTAGCGACGAAGTAAGCCAATTAAGGAGCCGTAAATCAGTGGGAAAAGAGCACACCTTTGAGCACGACCAACACGATTCAGAGGTAGCATTAGAACGACTGAGTGCACTGGTGAAAAAGGTGATGAAACGTGCCGGTGAGATGAGTGTAGCAGGCAGACTCGGAGAGGTTAAAATCCGTTATCAGGGCTTTGAGACCCACACTCATGGTCGTTCTATTCCGGTGGCCATGGATGACGAGGATGTTTTCATGCGGCTTGCTCATTCATTATTTGCAACGAATGTAGATCTGGAACGTCCGATTAGATTAATTGGATTTAGACTAGGAAATCTAGAGATGCCAGATACACGACAGACCACTTTGGATTTCGAAGAAATTCCTTGAAATATTATATATCTCTGATTTTTAGTGAATTCATGCAACCATCATCTCCTCCTGGTTCGCCACAATATCATCCACAGCCACAAGAACCGATGCAATATCAGCCAACAGTGCCACAGCAACACGCTCCACCTGCTGCATATGCAACAGTTCCAGGACAGACAATCGTTATGCCGCCATCCGGTGGTACTAGCGGTGGAGCAGTTGCTGGAATTGTTATTGCAGTTGTAGTAGTTTCAGTCGCACTAATTGTGATATTGTCAGGCGTACTTTACGTCTGGGCTTCCAGCCTTGCTGGAGATTCCACTGGCGGTGGATTGGATGTGTTTACATTTGTCGATAGCGATGCATATGGTGACGACGATTTGGTATATATTCAGATGAATTCTGGCCCCACTGATGGCCTAAACTGGGCAACAGTCGGGATTTCCATCTCTGTAGATGGCGGTACAACGCATACATGTTCTGAAGGAACAAATACAGGTTCATCATGCGAATACGAACCTAATCAGGGTGGAGGGAATAGCAATCAGTGGGAAGTCGCTGAAGGTATCACCATTTCAGGTGATTGTTATGATAATTACGGTTGTTATGTTGACGTAACCATCACTAAGATGGGCGCTGGATCCGAAGATGACAAGGTCATCGCAAATGTCCAAGCATACGCTGATATGACTTCGTAATCATTCGAGTTTGTGCATTCGAGTTAGGATACTTGTGAATTCAGATAGTTCGTCAGGAATTACTATCCCTTCGACTGGAGCATTCAGAGAGATTCCTTGCTCTTTCTTTGAGCGCCATGTATTACCATTGAATTCCTCAATAGCCGAAGTAAGGCTTCGCAATTCATCATCACTTGGAGTTCTTTCAGGGAATTCTCTGACATCTACCGCACTTGAATCATACAGAGTGCTTGAGATGTGATGGGTAAAGAACGGACATACTGGTGAAAGTGCTGCCATAAAGTCACGAACGATTCGATGAACCGTCCATGCTGCCTCTTGGTCGCCATCATAGAGTCGTGATTTTGCCATTTCCAACCAGTGGCTAGGCAGGATTCCAGTTCCGAATGTCTTCAGTGCTTGAGTAGCATTGTAGATATCGAGTCCTCTCCATGCGTTTTCCGCCTTTTCCATAGTATTGGCAAATTCAGCAAGAATCCAGCGGTCCTCCACTGGTAAATTGTCTGGAGTTGTATCGAGGTTTGCTGGTGCATCAAATTGAGATGCGAACCTTGCAACGTTGAATAATTTGGTTAGGACTCCGAAATATTTGGATTCAATTTCCTCTGGATTGATGTGAAAATCATCTCCGACCTGCGCATCACATGCTTTCCACAGACGGAAACACTCACTGCCGATTTTGTTAGCTTTGAGTTGTACACTCTTGTCAGGACCTCTGACTCTCCAAGATCCAGTGCGTCCACCAGCGCCGCACTCAAGCACGCTATCTGCATCGATTCCATTACCGAGGGACTTACTCATTTTACGGCCCCAAGGGTCCATGCCAAGTCCATCTATCCACACATGTTTGAATCCGGGTTTGTCGAGTAGAAGTGCACTCTTGAGAAGTGTATAATAGAGCCAAGTTCGAACGATTTCCTTACCTTGGGGTCTGATTGCAGTAGGGAATGCTTTCTCGAATGTATCCATATCATTGAGATATCCAGATACGAAGAGGTTTGAGTTACTCGAATCCATCCATGTGTCGAATACTTTCTCTTCACCGATTATCTCGCCAAGGCTATCTTTGAGCTTATCGAAATTACCGAGGATTTCTCTTGTTTCCCTGTCCAATACCTCGCTTCCCGCAGGTGGGTCTTGACACCATGGTTGAACATAGATTCCAGCAGGAGGTACGATGATTTTCGCTCCATCATCAGCATACCAAACAGGAATCTCAGTATGATACCACCGACGGCGGCTGATTGGCCAATCAATCGAAATATTATCCATCCAATCCTGTAGGAATTGCTTATTTCTTGGTGGATGGAATTCGATATCTTCTGCAAGTTCACTGATTCTATCTTGGATGTGAGTTTGACGCACATACCATTCCTTGAGTAGAATTATTTCGACTGGGTTCTTTCCACGTTCTGAGACAGGAACCTCTTGTTCCTTTTCGACTATCTTGTCGATTTTTCCATTTGCGTCAAGATACTCAATCGCAGCATCTCGCGCCTCTTTGACTTTCATTCCAGTGAATGGCCCAGCAATACTTGTCATACAGCCATCGAGGTCGATAGCCTGGAATGGTGCCAGCCCAAGTTCTCGGAAAACAGTGACGTCATTTTGGTCGCCGAATGAACATACCATCAAAATTCCAGAACCAAATTCACTCTTTACTGAAGGATGTGTTGCGATCTCAACACTGACTTCTCTTCCATCTACAGGAAGTGGTAGCATTGCCTTTTTGCCGACTAAATGCTGGTAGCGCTTGTCGTCGGGGTGAACCACAACAATCCCACATGCGCAAATTAACTCTGGGCGTGTGGTCGAGATAATCAGTTCCTCTCCATCTTCAGTTTGCCATTTCACATCGATAAGACGGGTCATTCTTTGGAGACGCTGAACTTCAGCATCTGCAATTGTAGTGCCCTCCACAGGATCGTAGATATTGGGTCGAAGGTCTTCAACAATTGTTCCTTGTTTGAACAGCTCAGTGAAAATTGCTTGAGTGACCTTTCGGTAATCTGGTGAATCGGTTAGATATTCATTGGCATAATCCATTGAAAGGCCAACTCGGCGAGCAGTATCACGCATAGATTGTGTGAATTCTTCAATAGTTTCAGCACATAATTCAAGGAATTCAGCACGGTCGTAGGTTTTCATTTTACGACCAGTATTCTTCTCGACAGTAAATTCAACATTGATTCCATTTCGGTCCACACCCCATGGGAATTTGACTTCCTTGCCAATCAATCGTTGCGAACGGGCAATAACATCAATCATCGAGTATTGTGCAACAGCACCAATATGCCAAGTTCCACTTGGATATGGAGGAGGGGTGTCGATTACGAAAATTTCCTTGCCAGAATTAGGGTTGAATCCATATCGAGCGGAGTACTTTGCTTCATCAGCAAAGTGTTCCTCTTGAATTCGCTTTTCGAGATCAATTGACCAGCGTTTGTCGGAGAGTCGTGGGGCGGGCATGTGGCTCACCGGCCCTGCACTCGTCAATGACGCAGGTCCAACCCGCCGTACTTGCCCCTACCTTTGAATTGATTGGAAGTAGCCCTCACCTGCACTCTTGATGGGTATGCTTTCAAATGCGCTGTCTCCCGAGGTCTAATTGGGTGGAGCCATGGCAGGTGATGATTCGAAGTCCTCTGGACCTAAATCCTCTCTGCAAGACCGTCTATCCAATTTGGTAGGCCACGGTCAAGAAAAACTCCTCACAGGGGTCAAAGAATTCAATGCCCGTAAGGCATTAGAAGCGGTTCTCGATGCACCAAAATCATTCCAAAGAGAATGGCAGAAATTTGGCGCAACCGGAGTTCTAACTAGGTTCCCAATTTCTACAGTTTTAATTTTCCTATTAATGACTTCATTCTTCGTATTCCACAGTGGATTTCTCGATGGTACATCACTGAGGGATTCCGATGAACCCTCGCTCAATGTAAATGGTGACCTTGAAGTCTATCTTCCAGATGGCTCGCCGGTGAAGGAGACTATCGAAGAAGTCGAAGAGGATTGGTCTACCAACGTGATGATTATCTATGTTGAAAGCCCCAAAAATAATGTCACCGATGAACGTATTTTACAGGAAATGGCTTATGTTGAAAAAAGTTTGAATCCGCAGTTATCAGATCCATCTGATGATGTGATCTATGTCCTTTCTCTATCAACTGCGGTAAAGGAAGTAAATTCTAGCATTCCTCGATTGGAGCGCGCACTGATTAAGGAGATTTCAGAATACCCCTGCCCTCCTGACGATGACAATTGCATCACCGCACAACTCGGTGCAAACGCCTCGGATTTCCTTGCAAATACCGACCCCTATGTAGGAGGATATAGCATCCCTTCCCAGACAACTATCGATGCCATTATTGCAGAAATGTATGATGATAATGGCGACCCAACACCTGGTTTAGACAAACTTGCTCGCAACACAAACCCCTGCACTGGAGAGAAGAATGTTGGTAGTGCTGATGATGATGGTTGCTATGCGAACGAAGATATCTTCCTCGACCGTGCGGTAATAATTATTGCAGTAAATGAGAGCGATGACAAAAATGCTCGTACTACTAAGGAAATCATCGAAGATACACAGCGCAAGTTGGATGATTATTCCAAGGAGGAGAGGCCCTGTGATTACGATGCACCCGATGGTCAGAAATGCACATGGAATGAACTCGGTCTCAAAATGACCTTGACAGGTCCAGTTCCAATCACGAATGCAGTTACCGAGTTTTCCTTCAAATTATTCTGGGAGATTTTCCCAATTGCAGTAATTCTTGTTGCCGCTGGTTTATTCGTCTTCCACTCTGATTTCTTACAGACTGGTTCATGGCGTCCTATGCAAGGAATCAAGGTAGTTATTATCGCTGGTTTGCCGACTTTATGTTCGGTATTTTGGACGTTAGGCATGCTGGGGTGGACTAATTACGAGGTCACGATGACTGTGATTATCGTAGGGCCTATTTTACTGGCGTTAGGTGTATCTTATGGTTTGCATATTACCAATAGATATGCTGAGGAATCCGGAACTAAAGATGAAAAAATGCGGCAATCACTTTCCTCAACTGGTAGGGCGGTATTCCTTTCTGCTGTGACGACGGTCATTGGATTTATTTCGTTAACCTTTACACCGATGAAACCTATTGAGACAGTTGGAATCGCTCTATCTGGAGGAATTATCATTGTTTACATTCTTACAATGACAATGGTTCCAAATTTAACTCTGATTCTAGATCTTAGGAAGCCTCGGCATCCACCTCTAAAGGTATTCGAAGCTGCAGTGAAAGTACCAATTAATTGGTCGAAATCAGTAATCGCGTTTTTCTTAGTATTGATGTTCATTTCGGGATATTGGGGTCAGCAGAATGTCAAAGAGGATATCGACCTACTTGGGATGGCACCAGAGGATGAATCATCTGTTATCACAATGAAACAATATTCCAAAGACTTCAATGCCGGACAAGTGGGGATGATCCTAGTCTTAGGAAATATTAGTGGAGACCGAAGTGATGGCGACCCGAATAACGATGATCCGGCCGCAGTATTGCGGCAAATAGACCAGTTAGAGGCTAATCTCAATACTGTAGATCAAACAACTGCTGTTAGTATTGTTTTCCTAATGAAATCAGTCGGTGTTGGGGTCAATGCTAGTGGTACGCCACTATACTCCTTAATCAATCAATCATGGGTTCCTGAACCGATTAGAGAAACGGCTTCAGTTTTACTTAATCAGCAATTAACACAAGATGCCACATTCTGGGATTTACTTGTAGAACCTGAAAGATTTGGACTTCCAGGTACTGAAGAGAGTCAGATTTTCCTGCTGAATGTTTTCTATGCTAGCTTAACCGACGAAACTAGAGGTTTATTCGCTTCAGAAGATATGTCTCGTTCCTTGGTATATGTTGACATGCCATTCGTTGCTGTGGCTCAAACCAAGGTAGCTGTTGGTGCGGTAAATGAATTCACTCATATGCCATATGATGGGAAAATAGATGCAAAGGAATTGACCGGCGTTGCAGCAGTAGCCATCGCAGTCAATGAGTTGATTGTCGGTTCACAATGGACTTCTCTAGGATTTGCTATTGTACTTACACTAATCACTCTCGCCATCGTTTTCAAGGACATCAGATTCTCAATGTGGACGACTGCTCCAGTTATTGCCACGGTTGCATTACAATGGTTAGTCATGTGGCAAATGGATGTAGCATTATCTTTAGTAACGGTAATGATAGGCTCAATTCTTGTCGGTGTCGGTGTCGATTTCTCTATCCACATAGCCAACCGTATCAAGGAATTAGGGGGAGGTATCGAAGCAATTCGCACCTCCACAGTTAGTACGGGAATGTCATTATTCGAGGCTGCAACCGTGACCACTTTAGGGCTGGCAACCGCATACAAAATTCCGATTCCTGAAATCCAGCCTTTCATCACTGTAATCATTATCCTATTGTGGATTGCTGCAGCAAGCGCATTGATATTGCTTCCAGCAATTTTCGTTACACTTGAGAAAATGGGTGTCGGCTCAGTTGGAGGCTCCTCTTCGATGGCAAGAAGACTTGGTCTTGGCGAATTAAAGCATCGCGGCGATGTTGATATTGTAGAGGCTACACTGATTCCGGACCATGGCGAAGCATGGTGAAAGGTAGAAGGCTAACCTTCTCCCCCGCTCATCTATGGTCAGGCATTGGCTGATGAAGTCCGAGCCCGATGTCTACCCGTTTTCACAACTTGTAGAGGACGGAAGGACCCATTGGGATGGCGTGCGAAATTATCAGGCGCGCAACACAATGCGTGATGACATGAAGGTTGGAGATTTGGTATTATTTTACCACTCAAACACCAAACCCCCTCATGTGGCAGGTTTGGCCCGTGTATGCCGTGAAGGATATCCCGATCACACTTCATGGGATGTATCTTCCAAGTATTTCGATGAAAAATCAAGCCCAGATAATCCACGTTGGATGATGGTTGACATTGAACCTATTCAGGGATTCGAAATGATTTCTCTTCCCGACCTAAAAGCCAATCCTGCCCTCGAAGGAATGCCATTATTGGCAAGAGGGCAGAGGTTATCTGTTCAGCCAGTTGATCAAGAGCACTTCCAAATTGTATGTGAAATGGGTGGAGGACTCAAATGATTCCAGTTTCATCTAGAGCGGCCGGTATTGAATATGCCATACGAGATGTTGTAGTTCCAGCAACCAAATTGGAAGCAGAGGGTCATGAGATTATCAAACTCAATATTGGCGACCCAATTGCATATCCTGGTTTGCCAACTCCAACTCACATGGTAGATGCTTACATGGAAAGTCTCGCATCGGGAAATAATGGTTATTCTCCTTCATATGGTCTCCCAATGCTACGAACAGCAATCGCAGAGGATGAGATTTCAAAGGGATGGAATTGCACATCCGATTCGATATATGTCTGCCATGGTGTCACCGAGGCTTTGCAGATTATTTTTGCTGCTACACTTGAGGAAGGAACCAAAGTTCTCGCACCAGGTCCACATTATCCTCCATATATGGCATATCCACAGATGTTTGGCGCATCGACAATTGAATATGCACTGAAATCGGACGATGGTTGGGCAATTGATCTCGATGACATTGAGGCCAAGATGGATGACAGTGTACGTCTTCTTGTACTAATCAATCCAAATAACCCTACAGGAAATGTTGCTGGAGCAGAAGAGATAGACAGATTGTTGGAAATCGCATCAAGGTGGCCAAATTGCATGATTATTGCAGATGAGATTTACGATGGATTAGATTTCAGTGGCAAACAGGTCTCTGTTGCAAGTAGAAGCAAAACGGTACCAGTTTTCACCTTAAATGGAGTCTCAAAGGTATACTATGCTCCAGGATGGCGGATAGGATACATGGCAATTCACGACCCGAGTGGCGTAATGGTGAATGTCCGAGATGGGATCGAGCGATTGTTGCGTTCCAGACTATGTGCATCAACCCCTGCTCAAATGGGGTATCTTGCCGGCCTCACAGGAGACCGTTCTTGGATGGATGGCCACACCTCAAAAGTAAAGGCGCGAAGAAAATTGTGCTTAGAGAGAATATCTACCATCGATGGTCTTGAGGTAGAGGAACCCGGGGGGGCATTCTACATGTTCGTTAGATTGACACATCCTAATTGGGCTGCTGATGATAAGGAATTTGTACTCAAACTACTACATGAAGAGCATGTTCTAGTTGTTCATGGTAGTGGATTTTCTCAAGATAAAGGTAGAGGTCATTTCCGTTTGGTTTTCTTGGCTGATGAAGCTACTTTGCACGAAGCATTTGACCGTATTGAAGTATTTCTGAATCGACACTTGTTAGCGAAGGCATGATGAAGGCCAAACTACTAGAGGCGGCTATGAGGCGAATGGTATTGGCATGCTTTGCATGCCTCATGCTAATTCCGTCAGTATCTGCTGCAACTACAATAGAAAACCCCGCATCTTTCGATATTGACCATCTCATCCCATTGCTGATTGCAATTTTTTCAGCAATAATATTGTGGAAATGGATGATACCTTCCCAACTTTCTAGCCTGCAAGTAGGTTTCGAGATTGACGATGGATTGTATGAGGTCCATCGCCTAACCAAAAACCGAAGAGGTGCAGTAAAACTCCTTTCACACGGAAATGTAGGAATTGGTGTAGCCCTTTACATGATGGCAATGACAGGTGTTCTACTCCTAATTTCTGAGTTGATATTCAAGCCTGAAGTTTTCTATTTACCGAACCTTATTCTCATGAGTATATTTGTTTTCATTCCTGTTGCAATTAGCCCATTAGTGGCGCTAAATGGTCAGTTTGCTACAAGAAATAGTCGCAAGAAGCTGGCGATGTTAAATTTCTTCCAAAGTACTGGGATGGTTGCAGGATTAGTCACAGCATCAGTCACGACCTTATTCATCCTGCGAAAGAAGGTAGATGCCAGTCAAGAGCCGATAGTATATGCTATTGCGCTATTGGTATTCATGGCACCTACAATTCTTGCATATGGCCGAATTATGGGAGCATCTTGGAACATGCTGATGATATCAAAATTCCGAACTTGGTTGGGACGTTCTAACCCAATCGACCCGGATAAAGTATCACCAATAGGACGTTTTTTCTCATTCATCTTGGTAGTTTTTCTATTCACCATGCCATTTACTGCGATAAATGGAATTGTCACCGTTCTTCATGTAATGATAAACGATCCAGCAAATGCCGAAGAGGTTTTGAATTATGGTGGAATTATTGGGCATCAATTTTATCTCCAGATCCAGAATAATCCATTACTTAGTGAGTGGGAAGCTCTCAAGTCATTGCCTGAGGTTTTGGCCGGTTATCTATCTGTAAATATCGCAATTGTCGGATTGGCTTTCATTTTCGAATTGATTCGAAATCTTTTCCTCGGAGGGCAAGCCTTTGGTGGACTTGGTGGAGTTCACCTATCTACGCCGAGAGAAATCCGTTCCGAGAATTTCGCCCAATCCAAAATTCTATACTTCGCTTTCGCTGGATTCAGTGGATATACTGCGCTATTGTTGATACTTGTTTGTTACAAGGAATTCGGCGATGTGATGCCCTATACTGAAAATCTTGAGAATTTTGGATTTACTGAAAAATATCGCCTTTTAGTTACGTGGATTTTCATCGGAGTTGGCCAGGCGATATTTTTGCTCACTTGGGTATTATCAGTTGGACGTTTCAATCATCTACGTACTTTGAAATTCGATCTTAATCCCGATGAAAGGAGAGAAGGAGCCATCATGCGGGGTGGTGGAAATTGGATGTTCGACTTAATCGATGATGCCGCAGAGAAGGATGATATCGATTCACTACGCCGCTTCCAAATGCGTAGTTTCGATGAAGATGAGGCTATTGTCCGCTTGGCAAAGGCCCGAGCCAAGATGATTGAAATGGCATTACGTGGTTTATGGCCATCCGCAATAGACGAGGCGCGAAAGGTTCTGGCTCAAGCAGGTGGTGATGATGACGAAGCTCGAATGATAATGGCTGCAGGCCATGTTGCGAGCCGGCGACTCGATGCTGCAAGAGAAGCATTGCACAATCTGCAACTACCCGAAGGATATGATGAGCCCGAATTGCTTGCATTCATTACTGAATGGTTCGACCCATGGTATGGACAAGTTACGGAGGATGACCTTTGGGATTGGGAGAATAACCCTTGTATTGATCACTTGATGAATCTGATGGATATGCTTGGCGACTGGTCGCCTTCTCCGCAAGAAGATAACCTTCACAAGGACAGACTTTCGAACGTTGCCCGACTCTCGTACATCGGTTTACTTCGGGCTCAAAATATGCATGAAGAAGCCATGGAAATGGCACTGAGGTTAGTTCGTAACGAACCTTTGATGGTCCGTCCACGAATTGCTGCGGCATTATGCTTGATTGACAAAGGTGATTGGCACAGTGCCGTAAATGTACTCGATGAATTGGAAGAATCAGATTCGCACGACCCACGCGTAAAGGCATTGGCCAATATTCTAGGTAGACCCAGGACCGATGAAAGTGCAAATGAATTAGAAATTGCACTCACAGAACCCCCTACAAAGAAATCACGACGTTGGATAGATGAGGCTCCAGCAAATCCAACAGCTGCTCTGATGACAAAAGGCGGAATAGATGAAGCATTGAATGCAAATATTCTGGTTGCAGCAGCAGGTGCTGTTAGGAGAAAAATGGCACCAAAGTATAGTTCTGGATTCCTTTCAGTTGTGATCAACTGGGGTTTACTTACACCCCTTTGGCTCTTTGTAGGAATTGCATTAACTACTGAATTAGGCACACTTGAAGGGATTACAATTGGCATTGGACTGGTGCTAACCCACCATGGATACCGTTTGCTCAGAAAACAGCAACGCCGCGTGATTAGACATCGGGATCAAAAAGCAATGATCGCATATGCAAGGCGTGTCAAAAGGCATCGTATTTCCATGAAAGTTTCTGAATTACCAGTGGGTAATCATTTGCTCATTTCTGGAATGCTTCTTACCATAAACGGCAATGTCTACGACATCGGATTACCCGGTTGGCTTGTTCATCGCCTACATGGTGATGGCGACCGCTCATTGAGAACTCGGCTCGAAAGACGTGCAAATGCGATGCGTCGGTCTAAGGATGCAAGAATACAGAAACTCACCCCTGGCTGGTGGCTCAAGAGGCCGAAGGAAGAAGGGACAAACGCCCCTGCAATGGAGAGACTTGTAGGCCCAGTTGCATATCGAGGAAGACCTCAGATGCTCCAAAGAAAGAGCGGTATAGGTGGTAGAAGAACAGGACGTGGCGGTAAAAGAAAGAGCGTCATGGACACAGATCTCTCACAGAAAGGAATTCCTCACAATACGATTGTTTCAGAACGCCGTAGACAAGGGACTACCTCGGGGGGAGCCCGTTTACCTTCGTCTCAAAGTAAGTCAACTAGTCGTAAGTTTAGCAAGAAGTAATTGTGTTCGTACCTTCCAAGGGTTCAAAGGCCGTATGCGGCCCAGTCCGCACATGGTAGAATCCAGAGGTGACTGGAGTGCTAATCCGCAAAATAGAGGCTTTGCTGATACTGTATTAGAAGCAGTAGCCAGTAGTGGACAACTTTACAGAGAAGGCCTTGGAATGATAGCCAGTGAGAATATTGTTTCACCGATGGTCCAGAAAATTGTTTCTAGCGACCTACATGGAAGGTATGCAGAAGGTCTGCCAAACAAGCGTTACTACCAGGGATGTGGCGATTTTGATACTATTGAAGAGTTGGGCATCAATCTTGCAAAAGAGGTATTCAATACTCCATTTGCAAACATCCAATCCACAAGTGGAACCGTGTCTAATATCGCAGCACTGAAGGCTTTAGCAAAGCCGGGTGACAAAATTACTGCGGTTTCTACTGCCGATGGAGGGCATATTAGCCATGCTAGAATGGGGGCGGTTGGTCTTAGAGATCTAAATTTATCCACATATCCTTGGGATGAGGAAAGAATGGAGCCAGATGTCGATGCAGCAGCAGCTCTCATCCGTGAAGTAGAACCCACAATTGCACTATTTGGCCAATCTGTTTTCCTCTTCCCAACACCGCTCAAAGAGTTGGCAGATGCAGCTCATGAGGTTGGGGCTACCGTGATGTATGATGGTGCCCATGTTCTGGGATTGATCGCAGGTGGTTATTTCCAAGACCCATTACGCGAAGGAGCAGATGTAATGACAGGCTCTTCGCACAAGACGTTCCCCGGCCCTCAAGGAGGATTCATTCTCTCTTCGAGTGAGGATGAGAAATTCCAGAGGCGACTCAATAATGCAGTATTCCCTGGAACTTGTTCTTCCTATCATCTTCACCATGTTGCTGGAAAAGTGGTCGCACTTGCCGAATTCAAAGAATATGGAGAAGAGTTGTCGAAGAATACCATTGAAAATGCAAAGGCTTTCGGCGCTGCTCTTGCAGCTGAAGGATTCGATGTGCTTGCCGAAGGAAGAGGATATACCGAATCACATCAGGTATTGACTCGTCATGGTGAACTTGATTCAGGTGCAGGCGCTAGAGCGGCTGATAAATTGGAGCAAGCCGGTATTATCACCAACATGAATATGCTACCGGGCGACACCAAAGCGATGACTCCTTCGGGTCTTCGACTTGGTGTTCAGGAATTGACACGAGTCGGAATGGGTCGTTCAGAAATGGAAGAAGTCGCTCGCTTTTATGCACGTGTTCTCATCTCGGGAGAGGATACCTCAAACGTGAAAGCAGAAGTTCGTGATTTCAAATCGGAATTCCAAACTATCCGCTATTGTTTCAATGAAGAAGGGGCCAACGGATATCCGTTCTGAGGTTTATTTATGCCACTTGTCGATTTACCTGAGGTGGAAATCGACCAGCAATTAAAGGCTGCATTAGCAACATCTTTCTCAACAGAATCAGGACTCATTATCGATGGTGCAGGCCTTTCGTGGTCACTATGGAGGGCAGATGGGTTAGAGGCTTGGTGGAATTTTTTCGAAGAGACCATCGATGCACCCATGGGGCGTAGACTTGCTAATGCTTCTTGTGACGAAGAGGAATGGTTACTTGGGGGAGGATATCTCGATACAGAGGGTTTGTTCAAGCGGCGCAAAGCGTTGCGGCTCCTCGATGATAGATGGTGGCTCCATGGCTGGGGCGCTCCTTCACTCAAGCCGTGTGGAATTGAAAAAGGTATTTTGACACCCATTGTTAGTGGGATTCTCCAAGCAGATCTTGAGCGCTTAGATGCATGCAGGTATCGCATGCGTTGGGAGCAACGAGGACCGGACGCTACTCGTCTCATACTCGATCCCTCAAATGCTCCACTTTCACCTGCTGGACCATCTCGAAACTCATCCACTTACCAAGCCACTTCACCATTCCAAATCGATGTCGAGGCTGGCTGGCGTATAGACGGACAGCAACATTGTTTGCTCCCTGCAGGAATGTTTGACCGCATAGAGGAATCATGTTCGGGATTAGTTGCTGCTATCAGTGCCGATGAGCGTGCTGCATGGCCCGAACTTAGCGATGGCAATCTCTCTATGGCAATAGCCTCATTTCGCTTATTTATCGCTGGAGAGGAATTATTCATGGCTATTGATTCAGATGGTTGGCTCGATTCGATTAATGCTGTATTTGGAAGCAAGGGATTGGGTACTCCACTCAAGGTAGAATCGATAGATTCTCACGGTGGGGTTAAACTCGAATATGCTTCAATTCCGTTGCCTGGAATTACTCTAGGAGTGCTAGCTGCGGCATGGACACGTTGCGAGGGCCGTCCTGTAAAGGTGAAATTTTCTCAAAACTCAGAATCAATTATTGTCGAATTGAGCAGTCGCCACAAACTCGCATAAGGGGCAAATCCACCCGTAGGGTGAAGTGAAAATAGTCCAATCATCCACCATGAAGGTTTATGACCAATACAGAAGTCGACGAGGTTGCACATATGTGTGGAGCGTATCAATATGACAATGTCTCACAACCAAATGGCCTATGTAGCCATAGTTTCCACACTAATTTTTGGATCGCTATTCGTAGGGGCTACCGGCTTCTTCCAAACTAGTGATGGTGCAGGTGATTTTGACTCCGCAGCCGAGGAGGACCTCATTGGCGGCGGTACAAATGCCGACCTTGCAGCAGATAGCGATGGTGATGGCCTTCCCGATTCACTCGAAGAGAGCCAATATGGTACGGACCCTCACGATGAAGATACGGATAAAGACGGTATGTCGGATGGCTGGGAAATTGAGCATGGCCTCAATCCTTTAGACAATGGTGAATCCGATGATGCTGAAAACGATCCTTCTGAAGCAAATTCCGAGGATGCTGAAATTCAAGAGGAAACCGATTCGTGGCCAGACCCGGACGATGGACCTAATGGCGACCCTGACCGTGATGGTCTGATCAACTCGATCGAGCAAGAACTCGGAACCGACCCACGTCGCGCAGATACCGATAATGACGGATTAAACGACAAGTGGGAGTCATCCTATACTCATGACATCGTAACCCCTACGGGCAACGTTACCATGTTCAATCCACTCTCAGGAAACTGGGGCTGTCTTTTACTAGATGATGCAATGGAAGAGGCACTATCGGATCGCTTTGATGGAGAGGATGGACGTCCGGACTGGGACTCAATGGCAAATGCACAAGGTCACCATTCCTGCGACATGGTTTTGGATTCAGATAACGATGGTCTTGCAAACCTCGAAGAGGAGCTGTACCATACCAACCCCACTCTAAGGGATTCTGATTTTGATTTGATTGATGACATTGTTGAAATTTCCAACAGTACAGTCCAGTTGATGACTGCTACAGGTCAGAATTGCGGCCAAGACCTCCTAGACCCAATCACTCGCTCCGCTCCTTTCTATGAGTTAGCAGAAGAGCATGGACTTGCTTGGTTTGAAGAAGATATGGATGGCGATGGGCAACTAAATGGCCCATCTGATTGGGATACAGATGGCGATGGAATGCCAGACGGTTTCGAATATTGTTTCTCAAATGTCCTCGAGCACCCATACACTGGGAGCTCTATTGCAGCACAGCAAATACTCAACCCAGCAAACTCATCTGATGGATATGGTGATTGGGACGAGGATGGAATGAACAATCTTGAAGAGTACCTAGTTGCAAATATCTTCGGCGATAATAAATTCACTTCCCCATGGCATGCAGATACCGATGAGGATGGAATGCCAGATGGTTGGGAAGCAACAAATGGGCTAGACCCACGTGATGGTTCCAATGGTGATGAAGACCCTGACCATGATGGATATGATGCTGATGGAAACGGACTTGTGATGTACAGTGAACTTGAGAATATTGCAACCGTGGCAGCAATCGACGTAGAACTCGATGACTGGGTTAGCGCTAATCAAACAGTTGCACGTGCTCAGATAACTCTCTCAGGTGGTAATCGTCAAACCATACCACTAGTCGCACCAGTTGATGGCTTCGTCTATGAGATTAGAGTTGTACCAGGACAAACTATCGAGAGTCGTCTCGATGTTTGGATGGAAATTGTAGAACTTGATGAGATGTTCACCAATTTGATGGAGTACAATGCTCGTGACTCCGATGGCGATGGAATCATCGATGGCAGGTCCACTGATCCACTAAACTGGGATACCGATGGCGATGGCCTAAAGGATGGGATCGAAGTTATTGGTTGGGAAATTCTAGTTGTTAATCGAGGTGTACAAACTACCCATGTTACATCGGACCCAGGATTGTGGGATACCGATGAAGATGGACTTTCCGATTTCAAAGAGTACAGCGAAATCTGTGACTTAGGTTCTAATGCATCAAATGCAGATACCGATGGTGATGGGCTTGGAGATCAAGCTGAAGCGCTGAATGGATTCTCATGGTATGGTGAGGATTACTTTACCAGCCCTTGTATGTATGATACCGATAACGATGGTCTTGAAGATGGTGAAGAAGTAATTCTTGGCCAGGATAACTTCCTAACACATGCAAATAACCCAGATACTGATGATGATGGCTTAATGGATGGACATGAGGTCCTATTTGTTCCAAGACCATATCAGAACCCGACAAACCCACTAATCAATGATACAGATGGTGATGGAATGAAGGATGGATGGGAGATGCAGGTGGAATCAATCGAGGATAATGCTCGCTCCCACAGCCTTTGGGTCGTTAGCGAACCTTGGCTTCCACCAGGCTGTGATTCAATGATTCAATGTGGCCTTGAAGAAGGGGGATACATGTGGAAGAATTGGCTTGGCGGCTTTATTCTTGAGAAGAAATATGAGATTCATGAAATGAACCTTTCAAACTTTGCAATGCCGTCTAATGATCGTTGTAATGGTTGCCATGGACGCTGGGCATTAGACCCATCAGAGGGTTCTCTCAAGGATGACACATACGATGTTGATAACGATACATTGGCAAATAGTGCAGAAGCACCAGACCGTTGGAATACCAATCCTGTAGACGACGATACCGATGGAGATTTACTTCCAGATGGCTGGGAAGTATCTCACAGTCTTCAAGCACTTGAACTTGGATTAGTAGACAATACCACTTCAGACGCACATGGCGCACGTGGTGTAATGGACCCATCCCTGAAAGATTCAGATTTGGATGGTATTGATGATGGGCAAGAAGACCCCGACCACGATGGACTAAATCGCAGTGGTTTGATCGCTAAGTATTGTCCATCATATGACGACCCAACTTCCTCCAATTGTCACATTAGTCCGGATACCCCAGACGGTAAGAGATTCTATGACAACCTCGAGAATTATACCAATTACGAGGAATTTATCAATGGAACCAATCCGATTACCAACGATACCGATGGTGATGATTGGGACGATGGACCTGAAGTATTCTATCAGGACCACGATGATGACGGAATGGCAACAGGATGGGAGTATTACTTCAATTTCGACCCGTATGATGGTGCAGACCGCATTATTGACACCGATGGTGATGGGCACATGAATTATTGTGAATACAAGTGGGATACCAACCCACGTGACATCAACAGTTTCCCTGGTCAGGGCCAACTGTGCAATGCATTTGAGGAGTAGATAATGACTGAGATTAGCAGGCTGGGACTGCTATTTGTCACTCTACTGTTTGCAGTTACCATCCCATTAGATGTTGGCAGTGCTGACCATGATGGCACAGTACTAACCACAACTGCACCTGATGGAATTTGGGTGAATGATAGTCTGATAATCAATGGGTCAACCACAATACCAGCGCAAGATGCCTCCTGGGTTCTCTACGATGTAACCGACCCGTATTCTGAATGGGAAATTTTGCGGACGGGTGAATTCTTCAGTACAGTCACACCTGTGGACGAAGGGATTTGGGTGTGGTCTATCTCCATTGATACTCAAGGACTGAATTGCACATGCTGGCTTGAAGTAAGCCAACCTGATGGCTTGGAACGGGTTTTCTTGAATAGAATTATTTTCATCGGGGAAGGACCGCATAATCCAGTCCTTTCACCTGTACACGACCAGTCAATAATCGTAGATGAGCCAGTGCTCATTGCAACCCATGGAATTCTCGCACATGGGGATTTAGATGATTCTCAACTGCTATTGGAATGGTGTAGTGCGCCTCAGGGAGCATGTGATGGTGATTTGCACAATCAGGAGATTAATGTCACATGGGATGGTAATGAAGGGACATTCCCGGTTGATGCTGATGCACTTAATTTGAGCGATGGCAGTTATCTATTCACCTATCATCTTAGAGATGCTGCATTACTAGAATCACCGTTAGTATCTCTATTTGTTCATGTGGATCACACAGACCCAATCGCTTCTCTCAGTGCGCCTCTTAGTGTGAATGAATCCGAATTATTGATGATTGATGGCAGTGATAGCCGAGATGGAGTTTGGGGTAATGCCCTACAGGCAAATTGGTTCATTACATCTCCAGATGGTGTATTGAGAATTGCCGAACAATCAGAAACAGATGGTCTCGTATTATCTCTTTATCCAGAACAGGCTGGAATCTGGAGTGTCAAAGTCGATGTAGTTGACATGGTGGGTAGAAGAGCTTCGCAAGAGATTACAGTAATAGTCGAAAATATCGAGCCAGAATCATCATTCACGATCAACGGATTGGATGGTGCGCAATTCGCAAATTACACCTTCATCGAAGGTGATGAAATGATATTAGATGGCTCTTCATCCATCGATACTGAATCGGACATGATTTCCCTTACTTACAGATGGACGATTGATGGCATCGACTCTGGAAACACTCCCACAATTAATTTGAGCGAACTTGAAACTGGTACACATGTAGTGGAATTAACGGTGACTGATGATGATGGCATTACTTCTTCCAAAACGATATTATTCAGTGTGGAAGAGAAAGTTCTTCCAAATGAGAAGGCCTTGAATTACTCTGCGATTATTTTATTCGCAGTATTGGCACTAGGATTGGGCATATTTTCAACCAAGTGGTTGAAGGGAAACCAATCTGCAAACTCCATGCCAAAATGGCACAAATCTACTGATAATTCCAATGATGAATTTGACCTCAATGGCAGTGATTCAGGTATGTGGACAGACCCTAAATCCGAAGGCAAGGACTGAAGAATCAGTTGTACGACGGATGTAACATGTGGGAGGACTCACTACGCGCTGTTGGAGCCGAACCAGCAGTATTGTCCGTTGAGGAGTATCGTGCGCGTCAGCAGCGTATTTTCTCTCAACTGCGTCCTGATGATTTATTGATAATCACAGCACCTCAAGAGTCCACCCGCTCCAACGATGTTCAGTATCCTTACCGCTCAAGTAGTGATTTGCTCTATTTGACAGGTTGGGCAGACCCAGAAGCAACAATGATCGCTCACAGCGAACAGGGCAAATGGCTCGTAACACTTTTTGTTCAACCTAAAGATGTACTAATGGAAATCTGGGAAGGGCGTCGCCCTGGAACCGAGGGGGCTGTTGCTGAGTGGGCAGTAGATTGTGCTGAGAGCCATTCCGATTTGAAGAGTATTCTAGATGAGCGCCTTTCCAAATGCACCAGAGTTTTAGTGAAAACCGGTGTTGACTATGATATCGATGAAATAGTTACTGAGGCACTACAGGCTAATTCACGTGCCCGCCAGAGGTATGGCTCGGGACCGATTTCTATTGAAGACCCTTCCAGACGAATTTCTGAATTGCGATTACGTAAATCCGAGGGAGAGATATCCCAAATGAGGCATTCAGCCAAAGTTGCTTCTCAAGCACATATTCAGGCTATGAAAAACACTCGACCAGGCGTGGGTGAATGGCAACTCGAAGGTGTGATTGAAGGCCTATTCAAATATGCACGAACCAGTGGTACTGCATATCCTTGTATCATTGGAAGTGGTGATAATGCTACAGTACTGCATTATACTGTAAATGATGATATTTGTGAAGATGGAGAAATATTGCTTATCGATGCAGGTTGTGAATACCGAGGTTATGCCTCTGATATTACCCGTTCTTGGCCGGTAAATGGTAAATTTTCTGAGGCCCAAACTGAGATTTATCAACTCGTATTAGACTCTCAATTGGCTGCGATTGATAAGTGTAGAATCGGCAACCCTTACGATGCACCACACGAGGAAGCTCGCAGGGTACTCGCTGAAGGTCTAATCAATCTAGGGATAATCACTCAGACCCTAGAAGAAGCGCTAGATCCTGAAAATGGTGAACTGAAGAAATGGTATATGCACAATACTGGGCATTGGATTGGCTTGGATGTTCACGATGTAGGAGTTTACCGTCCCGATGATGAGGCCAGAGTTTTCGAAGAAGGCATGGTCATTACAGTTGAGCCAGGACTTTACTTTGGTTCTTGGAGACCAGATGTCGAATGTCCACCAAGATATTCCGATATCGGAATTAGAATCGAAGACGATGTTCTCATTACAACCGATGGCCCAGACGTGCTATCATCCGATTGTCCCAAGACCATTGTGGAAATTGAGGCAATAGTGGGAACCGCTTGAGGTGAATCGATGTCTTGGAGGTCTATCCTCGAATCACACATGTCTTCAGGAGAAAGACTCACAGTTGAAGATGCAGTCATTCTCTATCGTGATGCCCCTCTACATTCACTTCGAAGCGCTGCAAATGTTAGGCGGAAACAAATGTTGCCGAGTGGTGAAGTAACTTATCTCATAGATCGCAATATCAATTACACTAATATTTGCACAATTAACTGCCAGTTTTGTTCATTTTATCGCCCTCCTAGTCATGAGGAAACCTATACTCAAACCACTGAACAAATCAGTGCGAGAATCTCTGAACTCGAAGAAATTGGAGGAGTGAGAATCCTGATGCAAGGCGGGGTAAATCCCGAATTGGGTATCGAATGGTACACAAACTTGCTCAATGAATTGAAAAATCGCCACCCCACGATAGATCTCGATTGCTTTAGTCCAATCGAAATTGAAGGAATTGCGGAGGTCACAGGACTCTCTACATTGGAAGTACTCACTCAATTGAAGTCTGCTGGCATGCATGGTTTACCCGGCGGTGGAGCGGAAATGTTAGTCGATGATATCCGCATGGATATCTCGCCAAAGAAAGGTGCACCAGAAAATTGGCTGAGGGTAATGGGAGAGGCCCAGTCCCTTGGATTAATCACCAGTGCTACCAATGTAATTGGATTTGGAGAGGGTGCTGAAGCTAGAATTGAGCACATGTATAGGTTGAGAATATTGCAAGAAGAATCCCTTGAAATTCACGGTATTGGATTCACTTCTTTCATTGCATGGCCCGTACAGTTAGAGAATAACACATATGGTAAGCGTAATCGAGGAAGGAATCGCATTGAATTAGGCGCTGGTCCAAGCGAGTATCTCAGACATGTTGCCATTGCCCGATTATTCCTTGACAATTTTAACCACATTCAAGCATCATGGCCTACCATGGGTCTTGATATTGCACAAATAGCACTTCTTGGCGGTGCTGATGATATTGGTTCAACTATGATGGAAGAAAATGTAGTTTCAGCCTCTGGAACTGAAAAATTGGAGGCGAGTGAGGATGAGTTGCAATCGGCTATCGTGCGGGCTGGATTCACGCCTCGTCGACGAAATTCACGCTATGATTTACTCGAAACTCCCGAACCGGTTTTGGTGCGGGAACAAATGGCTGCTCCATCACCCTCTCAGGTTTGATCATACCAGACTAGCCACACATTTGCACGAATTTCTCTACTGCCACCACTGGTATCTTGAGGCACATATTCTTGGCCATTATAGAGCCCTTTGTAGACTAGATTATTCGTGCTTGAGTTATCGACCCAGTCGCTGATATCGTGAGTCCATTGTTTGACATCTTGACCAGCACACCAACCCGCTCTACCATATGGCCATGAACCAAATTGGTTTGCAGTAACGCCACGGTCAACTTCATTTTCACATCCTCTATTATCGTGAACTATTGGATGCCACTCATATGCATGGAATCCGTTGAGGTAGTAATGATGTTCGTGGTCGCAGAATTCCGCACAATTTGCTTGGTCTTGATTGAAGCCATGACCAGTAATTGTCGCAACAATTTTTACATTCTCATAACTCGCTAAAGTTGTGAAATTATGCTGGCGTTTGTAATTGGATTCATTATTATATTGACCATTGAATTGACCACCTGTAAACACCTGCTCTCCACTGGTTGAACGCTCGCCAACATCCCAGTCACTGAAGAGCAATTTCACAGTCATAAGACCCTTATTTGCACCTTCGTATTTGAAGGTGCGAACATCCCCTTCTTCGAGCATGAATAAGTAAGGAGTAATGTCTGTAAGCCAACGTCCTTCCCGGCCATAAGTTGTAATCCAACGCATGAATTCCGTGCCGCAAATACTGGAATTATCACGGTCACAAATTTTCAGATATGCGAGATAATCCCACTCGTGGCACCCCCCATAGCCTCCCTGGCCGTCTGAGTGGCGATTGCGTCTATCCTCGCACCCATGTTCGTGGAATATTTCTAGAGTATCATATTGAGAAACATCGCGGGGTAAATCGATTGAAATATTGTCGTAAGCGCTACGGTAACCACCACTCCAACCACCGCTATGCCAGGTCTCATCCACGACTGTTACGACATGAACTCCGGGGTCTTGTTCCCGAATCTCGGACATGAATTCGTAATTGTACATCCTTGCTTCATATGCCCAATGAGTGTGGTCATTTCCACTGGTAAGCCAATCGTTTAGCGAACCCGTTTCCCGAGCCCGCTGGAATCTATCTATGCCGTAAGAAAGAGACTGCCAATTATTGATGAGATCTCCCAATCCTCCACCGATATTACTCGCGTCTTGGTCGATGAAGTGGATTCTATCCATCCACTTCTCTTCCTCATCGGGATTAAGTGCATTTAGAACTGCAGTTTTTCTTGAGGTTACATCATTGTGGTATGTGGAGTCAAATGAACCATAGAAAAGGTGAGTATTATCTGGTAATTTGCGAATTAATGAACCTGGGTTACCAGCCCAATCGCCATTATTTGAGTTCCCAGAACTGTCGGTATATTTGAGCAGGAAAATGTAGACATCGTCACCAGTCCATTCATTTCTGAAATAAAATGAACCATCGAGGCAAGGTAGGCTAAAGTGCGCAACTTTGTCGAAGCGCCCGTTCCCAGTGCCGCTTTCACTCCATGCAATTGGTAATTGATATACAGCACATCCCGCTAAATCAACAGTCCATTTTTGCATCGTATCTGAACAGTTATCGACATTTGAAAATACTCCATCACCATCGAGATCAGCACATCCAACTTCGTTGACTATATTGCCAATAGGAGTTCCTTCACATTGGTCAATGTCATCATTCACCCCATCGGTATCGCTATCCCTCTCACTAGCTGCACAACCTCGCTCATCGACATCTAATGAGCCGAGAGGGGTCTGAGGGCATTCATCGAGAATCACTCCGGTAGAATTGACATCATCAACTCCATCATCGTCATCATCATCGTCTTCTGTAGCATCATTACAACCATCGCCATCAAAATCAGAGTTTACATCGCTCACCCAATTTTGCAGGCCTTTCCAACATGAATCAGTGCTATCCAATACGAGGTCGTTATCATCATCATCATCTTCGCCCATGTCTTTGCATCCATCGGAATCCCAATCTGAATACAGGTCAGAATTCCAATCTGTCAAACCTAATGGGCACGCGTCCACGGTATCTTCAATCCCATCACCATCGTCATCACTATCATCAGTAGCGTCTGCACACCCATCCTGATCATGGTCGTTTTCAAATGTTGAAACCCACCCTATTTCTGACGCACAAGAATCATCAACATCGGGAATGAGGTCATTATCATCATCCCTATCTTCTTCGAAATCATGACAGCCATCACCGTCTCTATCGGTTGCTGGATTTGGGTTCCAACCATCGCTTTCTCCAAATCCATCCGGGCACGAATCATCATCATCTGCGATTCCATCTCCATCCATATCGTCTCCTCCATTTAGGAATACACGTACAAGTCTGGAATCATTTGTTTGTGTCCATTGGCCACATGTTGCCGTAATGGTGAGTGAAATATCCTCTTCTACAACCCCAAGAGGAACACTGAATGTGCCCTCGTCAGTTACATCACGCGCATGTCCTTGGTCGCTCGTGATTATGCAAGTTGAAAGCGATGTGTGGCTAATAGTTCCAGTTAATGTAAATGGCATTTCACTTTCCAATTCATGAATGGTCTCCATCGATAGCGATGTAATGCCTTCATCGGGTTTTGCGGCATCCATAATTAACGAATCATCCACTTCTAAATCAAGGAGAGAAATTGTAACATGTACCATCCATTCACCAGGAGAATCAGGTACCCATGCAATTTGTAGACCATTTACAGTATCGCTTACTGAGTATTCAATATCAGCAATACCGGTGGCTGAAATAAAACGAATAGTATGACTGTATTGTGCGTCTGCGGGTTCGACAATAATCTGTGCTGAAACGACATGCATCAAGCCAACTTTACCAGTGTCTGCACCGGATAATTCGATTGTAGCCACAGTCTCTTTGACTTCTATAATCGGCTCGACATCACCATCATCGGTGGCGCCAAGACAACCTGAAAGAATCATGATTGTGACGAGAAGAAAAGCCCTAACCGACTTTCCATCCATGGGTAGTCCACGCCAATCAAGCAGATGAATGCTCGTATTATAGAGAGTCACTCTCTGAGCGCCCATCACTGATAATCAAATTTGGATTCACGACTTCAGAGTCGGGATGTTTGACCTCTAGTGGAGAAACCCAAAGCAGAGGTCCATCCTTTTGGCGGCGAATAAGAAGAATCAATTCCCAATGCACTCTAATCAATCCACAATAAAGTGAACCAGGCCAATCTCCATCTGGAGACTCCAAAGAAAATTCACCACCTTCGAGAGTCATTTTTTCGCTACCGCCACTCGACATTATCCTCATAGGTCTAAGAAATACCCCACCTGGTATGTCATCACGTTGCATTGGAGCATCTTCACCCATACCTGTACCGTCATCGAGTCCTTTTTCCCAGTGGTGCGGTAGTGGCGTAGTAAGACCGGGAGGAGGCTGAGAATTCACATCCTTTCCAAGTGCTGTGAAAACCTTGTGCCTAGCGGGAGATAAGATTCCACATCGCCAAGTAATAGTGATATCCATCCAATCATCCCTAGTTTCTGGAAGGGTAATTTTTCCCTTTAGTGCTTCACCTGAAATGATATCATCAAGATTGATGGTTGGCTGAATTGGCGCACTGTTTAGAAAGGTATTCTGTCGCTTTAGATCTCCAAGATTTGCACCGACTCGCAAAGCAATAGGGGTGAGCATGAATGGTACAACAATTAGTGCAAGTGCGGGGTAATCTAGCATTCCCAACCGTATTTTTCCTGTACCAAATACTGGGATTCCAATTGATTCTTGAAGCGGAGCGGTGAAAAGGTAGAACAGGCACAATAGTAGAACTATTACTGAGCCATTGATAAATTTTCGAGCTTGGCCGTGAATTGGGTGAGGGAGTAGATACCAACCCGTTCTTTGCTGTTTGATAATCGCTGGTTCCTCTCCATGAAAATCCAAGTCGTACTCATCACCCTCTACAACTCTTTCAATCAGCCATCCATCTTCATTTCCGACCTTGAATGGCGGTGCAATATCGCCTTCTACTTCGTATGTACTCTCGGCAATGGGTAAGGCTGCAGGAATTAGGCGTTCTGCCTCGAATGGAGGATATCGTACACGTTGCGTGACTTTCACCATACTGATACCTCATGCAAATAATATTTTTATTCCAGCTTTCAGGGCGAGTTTCCTGAATTCAGGAACGCGTTTTAGCAGAGTCAACCCCAAAGGAACCGGATGTTCAATATCTCCTTTGACATTGATTAATTCCAAAATTTCAGGTCGGTTAAACATAGTGAAAATATTGTCTAGTTCATCATCAGCAGGCAGAGTTACCAACAAGTCTCGTAGCGCTCTTGCACGATCTTGTTCCTTGCGCATTGCCTTGTATGAATTGCAAATAATTGCGAGGTCTGCTGCAAGTAAATGTTCGGATTCAATCGCATTAATTAATTCGGAGGCAATCAGTTCAATCTGCCTAAATCCAGGTCCGATTCCGCCTCCAGTAGTTGGTTTTGCCATTCCTGCAGCATCACCAATTAGCATCACTCTATCCTTGAATGGCTTTTTTACTATACCACAGGGAATTGGACCGCAGTACCGTGCTATTTCCTTCATTCCAGTGAATCTTTCACGCCATAATGGATGACTCAATAGTGCATCATATAATTGTTCGACACTACGGCCTTCCAACTCTTGTGGTCGAGCCCATACTCCTATTCGATGAGTTCCTTGTCCCGAAGGAATTACCCATGCAAATAACCCCGGAGCAACATCTCTTCCAGTGTACATCTCCAGCCAATTTTCCTTACCTGAAAGTCCTGTGACATCAGTTTGGAAACCAATCATCATCTCCTTTGGTTTGCCCATTTTGAAGTGTCTTCGTGTCCAAGAATGGGCACCATCGGCACCAACTAATAATGAGCAACTGATTTCGATTTTTTCTCCTTCCCTTTCGACTAGGAGGTTCACGCCATCATCTACAACTGTTGCATCAAGTGGTTTCGAAAGTAACCAGAGATGTGCCCCTTCTTCCATAGCTTGTCGAACCACACCTTGGTCGAAGCGCTTACGGCACACTACATGAGTTCGAATCTCTCCAGGAGAACCTACTGGGACTTGGATGCCAGTGGGTGAATGGATTAGTGCACCATCGACATTCTGTAGGATGGTTTCGTGGAGTCCGACCATATCCATTGCAGGTGGATTTACTAGGCCTGCACATTGGAATGGTCTGCCGATTTCTGCATGCTCTTCAAGCATGAGTGTACTAATTCCCGATGCAGCCAATTCTGTGGCTAGCCTTCCACCGACTGGGCCGGCTCCAACTATGACCACTTGGAAGTGCATCATGAGGTCGTCCCATAGGGACGGCTGTCAATGTTGTGCAAGCATCAGCGCTTTGCAAAGCGATATCCGATGCTCTCATTTGGTTTGATGTAAAGTGTAGCAGTGAATGGTTTACCCGTTTTCTTCGCTAGGAAATCCTCGAATGGCCCGACTTTCTTCTTTTCGATGAGTTCTTTCGCCTCTTCACGAGTAATAGTTCGCTTGCTAACCTCTCTTAGTAAGGAGATTGAGCAACCCTTGTCATTTTTCTCGCTTAGGTAATGTGTTTCAGTTTCGATGATTCCTACATCGTGCTTCGGGCATGTTCCAACAACACCTTTGACCACCGGAAATTTGGTTGCATCAGCAGGTGGTGCTCTAGGTGGGAATTCAAATCCTACCTTCTTTGTTTCAAGTACAAGGAAAGCAGGGAATGGCCGTCCACGCTTACTGGTGAAATCTTCGATCAAGTCACTTTTCCCTTCGGTAAGGATTTTTCGTGCCTCATCGACACTAATGTCGCGCTTGCAAATATTCTTGCCCAATCCACGGAATTCACATTCGCCATTATCACATGCGTAATTTTTCTCACCAATTCGAATAGTTCCATGGCTACACTTCGGACATTTGCATAATTCTTCAGCGGAAACATCAACGGTTTCAGTTGGCTTTCCTGCAAATAGAATCTTGCCATCTTCACCCAATGAAATACTGGTCTCATAGTGCTCGCCATTTCGACTGAAAAATCCGTGGAGATTGTTGATTTCCTTATTTGCAAGTAGCCTAGATGTAGTGTTTCGGTCAAACCATCTCCCACTAGCGTCCTTCCACATTACAAAGGCACAACCTTTGTCACGCCCTTCATTTTTCTCACAAATATAGGAAAGGATAGTCTCGCTTACACCACTTGCACACAGAGGGCATGTGCCGACTGGTAATTCACTTTCATAGAGTTTCGAACGGTCGTGGTCACGAATTCCATCAACCATTTCCTGCACCATTTCTCTGATACGAGACATGTAAGATTCGCGCTGGAATTCACCTTTTTGGACCGATGCAAGTTTTGACTCCATGTCACCGGTTAGTTCTGCAGAGGTAATCCAGGAAACTGGGATTCTGCGTAAGATGTCAATGATGCGTATTCCATGTGCAGTAGCACGCAAAGAGCCACCTTTACCGCGCTCGATATATGTGCGGCTAAGCAGTTTTTCTATTGTATCTGCACGGGTTGCTGGTGTTCCAAGTCCCTTGCCTTTCATTGCCGCAGCGAGTTCATCATCATCGATTTTCTTTCCAGCGTGTTCCATAAGGCGTAGTAATCCGGCTTCTTTTAGACGACCTGTAGGCTTGGTTTTCTCTTCTTTGAATTCGGATGCCACAAGATCGGCATCACATGGGTTAGCAGGTAATACATTCCAGCCTTCGGGGAGGGTCTGTTTCTTTGGACGAACTGCTCTCCAGCCCGGTGTAGTGAGATGGCGTGCTTCCTTTATCCAGTCTTGGTCTTGTTTGGTAGCAATACGCTTTTGCACTTCCCAAATTGCCTCATTGTGAAATGATGCGAGAAATTGTCGTGCAATCAAATCGTAGAGTTTCTTTGCATCTGCATTCAACCCACTATCCGGTATTTTTCCAGTTGGAATTATGGCGAAGTGGTCGCTTACCTTTGCATTGTCAAAATTTCTACTTACATTTGCAAGACCTTGGTCAACTAGACGTTTTGAATGTTCTTCGAGAGTAGGCTGTGCTCCGAGTTGGCGTACTGTCTTGGAAATCACATCTTTCATATCCTCCGGAAGATGTCGAGAATCAGTACGTGGATAGGTAGTGAGTTTGTGAGCATCATAGAGTTCTTGTGCAACCGACAAGGTTCTGCGAGCAGACCATGACCAAATTCCATTTGCCTCTCTCTGCAAACTTGTCAAGTCGAAATTCAGAGGGACTCTTTCCTTGGAATTTCGTTGGGTTTGGTTAACTTCAAAAGTTCCTGAAGATGCTAATATCTCTTCAAGTACCTTCTTTTCCACCTCATCAGTGATTCGGTGCGCCTTCACTTCAGGATGTTCGGGGTCATCTTTGTGCCCACGCCTCTCCCATCGACCCTCAAATGATGCCTCGCCAGCAGTGAAAGTAGCGTGGAGTTCCCAGAATGGTTTTGCCTCATGTCCAAGAATTTCGAGTTCTTGGTCGACAATCATAGCTAGAGTTGCAGTTTGAACACGGCCCAAGGAAATCGAGGATTTGTCATTACGACTCATGCGCAAGAATGTCGATGCAACCCGTGAACCATTCATTCCAATTATCCAATCTGCTTCTGCGCGCGATATTGCAGCAGCGCGTAATGGATCGTAATCAGATGCTGGTGCTCTATGCTCCCATGCAATCTCAATAGCGTCACGTGTGAGAGACTGCAACCACATTCGGCTCATAGGAACCTTGACTTTACTGAATTCTACTATACGACGAAAAATCAACTCTCCTTCACGTGCAGCGTCACAGGCATTCACAACTTCAGTGCAATCCTTAGCGGTGATCAATTTCTTAATGGCAGTCAATTGTTTGCGATTATTTCCGCGTCCAGTAATTGGTTTGAGTTGGAATTCTTCTGGTATGAATGGTAAACGGTCAATTGTACCACGCCAGGATTTGAATGCTTCATCGTATTCTTCAGGAGTCTTGAGTTCGAGCAAATGTCCTACTGCCCAAGTAACAATAATGTCATCATTTGCCCAATGGGTTTCGTGCTTTGTAGAAACCCCGAGAGTCTTTGCAATATCAGCCGCCACACTTGGCTTCTCAGCGATAATGACGGATGGCATGATTCGGCGGGGGATTGACGAGGCTACTTGAAGGCTCGCTAAAGATGGATTTCTGGCAGGTACTATAGTACCTGTAAAAATTAAGGTATTTTTTAGGTAGAGAAATTCGCTCTTCGGGACTTCTCATCCCAGACTCCTTCAGCACCAGGTCCGGCACA
The DNA here is from genome assembly GCA_030747785.1 of Candidatus Poseidoniaceae archaeon. Lineage (GTDB taxonomy): Archaea > Thermoplasmatota > Poseidoniia > Poseidoniales > Poseidoniaceae > MGIIa-K1. The sequence goes on from JASLKC010000057.1 coordinate 34,453, forward strand.
ACCAACACAACCTGGATATCCAGCCTCGAGAAGGTCGAAAACCTGTTCTTCAAATTCTTCGTATGTTCCACCCGGAACCCAGCAAGATTTGAGTGAAGGTTCATCCCCACCAATTCGGAATAGACCATCGACTCCTAGTTCGCCTTCAATAATAGTTGGGAGATTTATTTTTGAAGGGATATTGTCAGCGATTGCTTGTACAACTTTGTGTGCATCTGTGACATTATCTATCGAAACTTGCAGGACACATCCATCGGCTTTGAGGAATCTACGCGCTGCTTCGCGCAGGGATTGCCAGCGTTCATCGCTCATGTCCATATTCAGTGGCATGTGCGGGCAAGACTTGAAGGATGCGCTGCACGCCGAATGTATTGATGGGCCTACCACACATGCTACTCGCACGGCCGTTAATGGCCATCATGGATAGCGAGAAGGCACATGGTAGGGCATTACTTGCACTTCGAATTACCAGTGCAACGGGATTGGGTCGGCTAATGCTTAGAGTATTATATCGGCCAAAGGCTGTGCCGAGCGAATGTTTCTCGATGCAATTCCCCAATCCATTAGGGCTTGCAGCAGGTATGGATAAGAAAGCAGAAGCGATGATTGGGTGGGATCAAATCGGTTTCGGATTCATTGAAATCGGTGGGGTCACCATGGAGGAGCAAGATGGCAACCCTAAGCCACGAATGTTCCGTTCATCCAAACATGGAGCATTGGTTAACCGCATGGGATTCAACAACCCCGGCTCGCAAAAAATCGCTCAACATTTAGCTAAGGTGCGAAAACCCACAGTACCACTTCTACTGAATATAGGCAAGTCGAAAATCACATCTCTCGAAGATGCCCATCTCGATTATGCAACCACAGTAGAGCGTTGTGAAAAATTCGTCGATGGATTTGTCATCAATGTCTCTTCACCAAATACACCCAATCTTAGGGAGTTACAGAAGGATGAGGACCTTGCTAGAATAATCAAAGCGGTTCAAACTCATAGTGGTGAGAAACCTGTACTCGTCAAAATTTCCCCAGACTTAGGGAATGCCCAAATCATTAGCATCACAGATACAGCGCGTGATCTTGGTTGCGCAGGTATCATTGCAACCAATACTACAGTTGAGCGCCCTGATGATTCGAAAACTATGACTGAGACCGGCGGTCTTTCGGGAAAGCCTCTTGCAAATCGTTCTACCGAAGTAATCAGACTGATCGCCGACCATACAGATGGAGGATGGCCAATTATTGGCGTAGGTGGAATATCAAATGCTGATGATGCCTGGGAGAAGATTACCAATGGCGCTTCACTGATACAGATTTATTCTGCACTCGTCTTCCAAGGCGCAGGTTCGGTTAAGTCAATTGTCAATGGACTCGATAGGAAATTGAAGGCAGCAGGTTTGACTACGCTTGATGAAGCGGTTGGAATAGCGAGGACTGGAAATGTTAACCCATAGGGCTCGCCTTCTGATAGTAGGTCTTGTCCTGACCGCGCTACTTGCCGCTACTTTGCTCTTAGAGGCGCCTGAAGCCACTCGGACAGTTGATGTGGTGATGAGCGACCCCGAGAGTCTTGAAGGCCGTACAATCGCAATTCGTGGCGAAGTTCAAGATGGTTCAATCAACAATACTTCTGACACCTTCATTCTTCATGGTGAAATGTATGAACTCAGTATCGATTTCACCAAGGCTACAGTTTCGAATGGACTAGCCGATAATAGAACCGTATATGCTGAAGGAATACTAGTGCACGATGGAGATAGTTGGGTCTTTGAAGCTGATATTATCAAAACCTCTTGCCCTTCAAAGTACGAAGCCGAAACCACTGAATAAGGCCCCGATGCCTTCAAATCAGTCCGCTGTCACGGCCTGTTGGGATAGGAGGGGAGTTTGCGTGCCCTATACCGCAAATCGCAAATGGCGGTCCGAATGCCGAGGGGCGGCTCAGCCGGTCCATGGATTCCCACAGGCGGACGTCGATGTCTCGCCCCCACGTGACCCGGGTGTCATGAACCGAAGCCGGAAGGAGTCGGGAACCGAATAACCGGGGGATCAGGTCAGGCCGGGAACGGAGCAGCCCTACCTGGGGCCATGGGTGCCGAGGGGTAACGGGACGGAGGAAGTCTGTGGACTTGGTCCATGGGTACGAGGGTCCACCCTCGGTTTCCCACTCATCTTTGTGCAATGATGAAACAGCCTATGTGCTTCACTGGTTCGCCATTTGAAATTCTTCCTTCCGAGGAATAGATGTCATCCTTTGATGAGATTCTAACCATGTATGTTGTTGGGTCGGAATCGAATAATCTTCCGTGCTTAGAATGATGATGGACGAATACGTGATACGATCCACTAGGTGCAGATTGCATCCAAAGAACATTCTCAATTGGCCTCTTGGTCCTACCCTTTGCATTCATGTCGAGTTCGAGGTTCCCGCCATCACTGGATTGGCGGTTTCCATGGTGAATAATCTCTCCACTAGGGGTGCGAATTAACAAATCTAAATCATTCAAATTATCCCATAATAGAGTAAAGGTAAGGGGGCCAACACTTGCATTTTCTTTATTCATTCGTTTAACGAATTCATCGTTTCTCTCGCAGCCTTCGATGAAAGTACTTTGACTTGCAGCAATAGAGGCCTCAAGAATCTGTGATAGGTTTGCGGACCTTCTTTCGAATCTCTCAGTTTCTTCTTTCTGAATTCGCAATTCCTCCGCCTTGATTTCCAGCAGCCTCAACAATTGAGTTCCATCATTATCATTAACGCCGGAAATCTCCATCGAGATTGCATCTTCATATGTTGATAACGATTCTATTGTACTCTTAATCCTTCTCACATTCTCTCTTTCTAACTCCTGTTGTTCATTCTTTCTTACTTCAGTCAATTTCTTTTCAAAAGCGGACTTAATCTTTTCAGCATCCTTGTCAAACAATTCCAATTGAGGTAGTTCACGAAGGTCATCTGAGACTTGGGCATTTGCGATTGAATTTGCGAGTAATTTGTAATTGGTGCGCATGGTATCTTTTCGAGTTCTTTCAGCAAACTTCTCCAATGATGCCCGCTGTTTTTCAAGTCTTTTCTCAACTTTCGGTATTTGCTCAGCAGCAACACCAGTGAATTCAATTTGGTCTAATTGCTCAACATTCTGAGCGTCGTTAATTGCAGCGATTACAATATCCATGGCCTCATCTTCCTTCTCAAGCCTGATACGTTCTACTAATTCGGTGAGATATTCAACACGATTCTCCCTTTCGGCTGTGAATTCTTCGATATTCATCGGTGAAAGCAACATGCCATTCAATTCGGGTAAAGATTCAGGATTTTCAGCAGTGGCAAGCTGATGCCATAGAGTAGCTCGATTATCTCGTTCTCTCGCAATCATCTCTCCACGTGCAACGGGGTCAGAAATTGAGACACTTGCAACCCAGAGTACCTTCGTACTCTCTTCCAATGTGCAGGAAAATGCAGAGATTAGTGGGCCGTCCTGTACTCGAACCTTCAACGCAGATTTCGCACCAATTAGAGATCTATTTTCCTTAAACCATACGAATACATCATACTGGCCGCCGGGAGTGTCTTGCGAATCCCAAATGATATTTTCAAGAGGATCAGAAATTGGAGAATCGGCATTCATTTCAATGTCGATACGTCCGCCGCTATTGCTATTTTTTCCTTTGTAGATTAGTGATGAATCAGGGCATCTAATAATTACATCTAGGTCATTTTTGTCATTCCAAAGCAGGGTGAACATTACATCACTGTACTGACCCTCATACTCCATCAGACGCTGCAATGTTTCTTCTTCGAATCCGGAGTCGAATTCGATTGCATTATCGGGCTGAGTTTGCAGAGCAATTCCGATTCCTTCAGTGAGGATTACACCAAGTTCGATTTCATCGGTTTTCTCCTCTATTAATTCCAAGAATTCCTCTATTTGTTCATCTCTCAAATTTCTTAATGGAATATGCTCTAAATCTTTCAATTCAACTGCATTTTCTATGGTGAGCTTATTGTTGTTATAGGTTTGATTTTGTAGATGTATTAGACGTTGAGCACGACGATTTTCCAATTCTTCAAATTGTTGGATTCCAACATTGTAAAAATTCTTGGTAAGCAATTCTTCCATGTCTTCGCATGTTTCGATAATACCACAATATTTGTTGAATTTCTTCGCCTGTTTTTTCAGTCGTAATTCTTCAACCAAAGTCTGGCGTTTTTCTTGCATTTTAGTCTTGATTTTATCCATTCTTCCCTCGCTCAAATCAGGGATTTCAATAGCGTCGATTTGCAGTGCACTTTCTGCGAAATCTATGCTGCCCATTACTATTCCATATTGCAAGTCGCCTCTACGCTTGTCACGAATGACTTCGAGAATTCGTTCTTGATTTGTATTTACGCTACTAATCACGATTGCGTCAAGTCCTTCCAATGAAGAGACATCCATCATTTCTTTATCGATTTTCTCAAACGCATCCCGCTCTACTTCTGCGATATTCTTTACAATTAATTCGTACTTTCTCTTATTGGATAGGGTTTGCAATTTTTCAATCATTACTGGTGTGAATGGGCTGAAATTTAACCGGATTAGTTCTTCTAAGTCATTAATTAGTGGGATCTCATGGGATAAAGTATTGTATTTTTCCTCAGTAACGATTATTTTACGTCTTTCATCCTTCAATCCCGCAAGAGATTTACTTGCAGTCTCACTTGCAATGTCAACTTCTATCGCATCGATTTCCTCAACACTTCTTGCATTGCAAATCGATATTCGAATCGCTTCAATATCCTGTCTATCTTCCAATCTAGTTTTGAGGTCTTGTAGTTCTTCATCTAAGGTCGAAACGAACTTTTCTTTTGATTTAATATCGAGTTCTTCTCTATCCTCTTCGACAATCTCTTTTTCCTTACCGAGTAAGTTTTCTTTCAGGTCATTGAGCATTTCCGATAATTCAGCCATGCGATTTTCGAGTTCTGTACCCTCTAATACATCTAATCCGAATTGTAGACTTTCATCGGTTGGAAGTTCCAATCTAACCTGATGTGTGTGTATGGAGCGAATTATTGCAAGAACTTCTTTTCTGCGTAATAATGTAGTGGACAATTCGGATTCTAGATTTGTCATAACTTGGTCATGCTCGACAATTTTTTGGCGTAAGGCCATCCTTTCACTGATCAATTTTGTAGATTTACTTTCGTAATCTGGAAGTGAGAATGTCTTTTCTTCGACCTCTTCAACCGCCTCTATTTTTAGTTTGACCTTGGTTATTTTTAGTTGGGGGGGTATGGTGTTCCAAAGTGCACCGATCTCACGGGCATCATCTGGGACAACCACATTCTCGGGCTTGTTTTCCCGTTTTGCAATTTGGTAGATGCCATATCCAAAACCCACAAGAAATATACCTGAAATAATTGTGAATATATCGGCCATGTTACCCCCCAATCAAACATTCACCAAAGTATTAACTCAATTTAATTCAGATGTCAAATACTACATCGGCAAACCATCCTGGGCCGTTAAAACTCGGTATTTCGGGCCACTGTGAGTGTATGGTTTCTTCTGCGCTTACTTCTCGGAATGCGAATTCATGAGTTGTTACAGCCTTGATTTCAACTTCAAGGCTAACATCGCTCTTTGCAACATATGAGACTTGAGCTTCAATCATTCCCTCACGAATCATCGGCTGGCAATCAATCAAAAATTCATCATGTACTTCAGACCTGAATAATATTTCATCAAGCCATTTCACTACAAGAAGATCAGTTTCACCTTCATGGCTTACTTCCCAGCGTGCAACATTACGTGTGAGTGCATTCAGATCCTGTCCTTCCTCAAGGAGGATAGATTGCATTCCTACAGTCAGTTCACGTAGTAAATCTCCTTGGTTACGCCCGAATGCTCTGATTCCAACATCTGCTGTTGTGGGTCGCACCCAATGGCTCAAAATATCACCTCTGAGAGATTTGCATACTCCATGCAACTTGGTCGAGACGGTCGGCCAAAGCATCTCCAGTGAGGGTGAATTCCTGATCTGCGGCCATGATACACTCACATGCAGCATTTGCAAGTTGAGCAGTACCATTAACATCCAATCCTATTCTTACAGCAGCAGCGATTGCGACAGCAGCAGCATCAATGATTCCAATTACTCCACTTGGGCTCTCAAGTGTACAAGGGACATGGATAGTTTCACCATCGCTTGTATAGACGGTAACTCCATTTTCACCTTCAAGGACAAGCAGGTTCCCCCATTCATTATCCTTGATCAATTTAGTTGCTGCTTCAGGTGAATTTGAACATGCAAGTCTCTTGGCCATCAGGTCTAGACCCCGAGTTTGGAATACTACCCAATCTGCGCCCTGAGTCCTGTGTAATCCCGTTAATTTGGGGTCACAGATAATCGGAACACCGGCGACCTTTGCAGCGTTGACCAGTCGCCCTGCTCCTTCATCAGTAATCACGCCCTGGCCATAATCTGAGATGATTAGAACATCAGCCTTAGCGATTCTATCTACCGCTTGGTCGATGATAGATGCAAGGGCCTCACTTGGCATGGGTGAATCATCATCGATATCCCAGCGCAATAGGAGTTGTTCGTTACTAATCAGGTATTCACGTCCAGCAATTAGGCGCGTTTTCACAGTTGTAGTGCGTCCTTCGATGATAGCAATTCCATCGCATTCTACATCTTCGCCTTCTAAAGCTTCGATGATATTTCCTCCTGATTCATCATCGCCAACTACCCCGAATAGGATTGCATCAAGACCCACATTTTCCAATCCCCTTGCGACGTGAGCAGCAGCGCCAACGTCTTCGTGCCGGCGAGTTTCTTTCAAGACGGGAACAGGTGCTCTACTGTTGAGGTTGTTCGCATATCCGTGAATATATCGATCGAGCATAATGTCTCCAACCAATACTACAGCACCAGTCAAACTCGTGATTCGATTTTGCAGTTCAACCAATCGGTCATGTACCACTTGGTCGACATCATTCATTCCCATGTTTCTTCCCCCGAGGCTTTGGTTTTTCAATCATCCCTGTCTAGCAGTTCTGCAAGCATAGTAGCGTGCATCGTATCAGAGATACCCAGAGTTTCTCTGAGAGTTGTGAGCATAGCGTCCTCATCAGCGGTAATCATACCATCTTCGAGTGCGGTGATCAGTGTTGCGCGGTATGCATTTTCAGCATCACCCAATATAGGTGCTTCTCGAGCTAATTTCAATAGGCGTGTATGGCTTTCATCGTCGATACCAAATGCGGTACGCATGGTGACGAGTAGTGCGACTTCATCTTCGACGATTTCACCATCTACTAGGGCTTGTCTTAGCATGTCTAAGTATACATCCTCAGGAGGGGGGATATCTTGTGATTTCCGTGCTTCATCAGATATTCTACGCACGCGGTCTGGGTGCATTCCTACGAATTCCACAACTTCGTTCAGGAGATGTTGTTCGTCCTTGGTGATTTTCCCATCTTCCCATGCCCGTGCAAGCATACGGCGGACCAAATCCTCACCTGCCTGAGCATCGAGTGATGCAGTGCCTTCTGGATTGGAAACCGGTGAAATAACCGGATTTGAATGGAATACCATTCCTTCATCGAGATGAGAAAGTAGGTCTAGGGTCAACTGACCTCCAGCTCGCAAAGAGGAAAGTACGACCTTCTCACCATTGTTGATTACATCCTCATCGAGTATTCTCTGTCGAAGAGCACCTGCTCTTTGGCGTCCGGCTGAAGTGAGTCCATAGACGCGTCGTCGCTGTTTAGCACCCGGTACATGGCGTTGGCCAGTGATGAGTTCACCTCTATTTTCTAGGCGCTTCAAAGTACGCGGTACATGCTTTCTCTGGACGTGTACTGCGGCTGAAATACCTGCTTGAGTAATGCTTCCTGGAGCCTCCCACTGTCCTTCGGGAAGCGGGTTGTCATTGAGGTGAAGTAGCATACGCTCCTCAGTGGTCAAGGTGCCGAGATATCCGTCTACCATGCTCCTCCCTCCCTATGGGGAGGGAAGGGGAGGCACATAAGAGTCCCCACACCCTCACGCAACCATGGGAGGAGGTCGTAAGTCTAAGCCGAGGGTTCGTTCGACCCGTCCAATTGGCCTTTCTGCAGATGGTGCCCCTTCCATACCGAACGAACAACCTGTAGAGCAAGACGGCATGTGGTTCATCCCTGAACCGATATCTATGCGTTTGTATCAGAAGTCTGCTCTCGGTGTTATTTGCGAGGGAGGTATTCTTCTCACCGCTGAGGAAGTTATGTTTTGTCATTGGCATCGTCATATCCCATTGCAGGATGATTTCGTCGATAAGCGCCTAGATGAAGATCCTGATTTCGCTCATCGATGTGTTGCATATGATGTGGCCCGTTCAGGGGGAGAAAAAGTTGTGCCAAAAGACGGTGTTTGGTTACGTTGGGCACGCGATACACATCCATCAAAAGGAACTCCTGAAGCCGAAATTCGATGGGCTAGAACTTGCAATACGTTGGATTGGTCAGAATTATTGCAGTGGACAAGAACTGTTACAGATTCAGGAATGCTTTCGGAATTGGCAATCGTCGATGATGAGATGGATGTAACCATGTATCGCTTATCACTTATCGACCCAAGAGGTTCACTAACACCAGCAATTCCTGGTGAGCAATCTGATTCTATTGGTGTCGAGCATCTTTCGAGGAGATTCATCCGTGAAGATGAAGCCAATTGGACAGCGGGAAATGATGACGATGTCACTAAATTATTCGGTGAATTAAATTCCAGAGGTTTACTCATGCGTCCCGGTTTCAAATACGGTTGTAGATGGAGGGTGTACGATACACCAATCGATGAATCTCATGCACCATGGTTAATGCAGATGGAAAAGGATGCCGCTAATACTTGGGACGGAGTATGCCTTTCAGTAAGATTAGCGGAAGGGGTCAACAAGGGCTGGGTCTGTGTCATGGATGACGGGGACTGGAACTTCCTCCAGTTCAGGCGCCATCTTCCTGGAAGATGATTTGATTCCCATTATCACCCAAAGTGCACAAAGACACAGAGCCACTGGAACCAGCGTCCCTGGGTTTTTCACAAAAGCGAACCCACTCGTTTCATCAGATTCCGCAGTTAACTCGACTTCGACAATCCATTGGTGTCCAGAATCCGATGCGATTACTACTTCGCCCTTTGCAAGCATTTCAGGTGTAAGGAGCCCATCGGGATCGATTTCGAGTGTGATAGAATCGCCGGGGCCTAGATTTTGTCGATTATCGGTGGTAGCAATTCTCTCGAGGGGCCCTTCTAATCCAATTAGCCACGTCTGGTCTTCCTCTCCAATGAATTCCAGTGGAATTGTGATTGTACTAATCACATCGAACGGTATTATTGCTTCAAAATATGAATTGACAGGGATGCTTCCAAGGATTTCGAAATCATGTTCAACATCGATAATGCTACCAGATGAACAACCGATAGTTCCCGTGATTGTACCTACTACACCCTTGATTCCTGCCGAATCAAATACGAGTTCACCTTCATGGTGGCTCAGCAATCTATTATCCGAACTCACGAGGTTTAACTCCAACCCATCACAATTTGCGTGTATTGGAATGGAATCATCGGCCGTAAGAACAGAGCCATGGTTTGGAAGATTTACTTCGGTTGCGTGGCCACATCCTTCAGATGAAAATTGAATGGAATAATTATCTCCTGAATTTGCAACTTCCCCCGTCCAATCGACCAATATTCCGTCGTGGTCTCTAATTTGAATTCCAGTCGCTCCGAATGTACTACCATCTTGGAATAAATCTGAACTTTCACCCTCACCCACGCCATTGACTAAGTCCTGACGTCCATCGGCTTCCATTACTACTAACCATGGCTGTTCAGGATGGGAATTCACGGTATTAGTAAGAACCGAACCGGCTGTGGTATCTTGCTTGAGAACCAAAACTCCATGGCCAGGGAGGTTGCTATCAAATCCAGAATTTGTTCGCAATTCGACCCATACAAATTCCCCTTCGCCAATATCGATTTTCAGTGCAGTGCCGCCTTCACTCATTCCAGTTAGGGGGACTGTTGCGCCTGTGCAAGTTTCTCCCGCTGGCCAATCGAGAACCATTTCAGTGTGACGAGAGGTACCGATTACTTCCATTGTTGCAGAAGTTGGTAGAGCAGGCCATGCGCCATTACCGTTCCAATTACCGCTTGCCATCACATCCCATTTTCCAACTCCTTTCCAGGATTGTGCAACTGTTTCATCGTGAACGGGATAAAGATCTAAGGCACCCAATTGATGGTACATTTCATGAATTAATGTGCCGAAATTATTGGAGGATTTTTGTGAACCAATCGTATAGTGAGCAATAGAAAGTCCAGCTCCAAGAGCAACTTCATTCTCAATGCTTGAGAAGTGACTCCAGATTCTATTTGATGACCCACCACCATCTTCCTGTGGTTTGATGCAGTGTAGAATTAGAAATCTGTCGACCCATCCATCTCCATCCATGTCGTAATTTGCCCACTCTACATCTTGTGAAATATCTCTGACAACCTCCTCTGCTAAGGTATGTGGATTATGGCCATCAGCACCCACATCTCTCTCGCCATTGACATCAAGGCCATATGTGGTCATCGCTTGACTTGGAGTGATTATTTCATCGTGATAATCAATTGTGAGTTCAACCTGCCCACCGCTCGTTTGGTCGATATAATTGATCGCAGATTGAGAGAACATAGTTTCTGCTCGTTGCTGGTCACACCCCACCATTTCGTCTTGGTCAGGGAAGTCGATTAGAACAACAAGCCAACGTTCTTGAGTATGCATTCCTACCAATGGACCTGCATCGGATTCTGAGATTATTGAATTATCGAGAATCCATTCCTCAATTGCGTCACCAGAGGCCCATGCACCGCCTGCCAGTAGCAGGAATATGATGGCAATCGGCCACCCTACAGAGGGACGCATGGGGACTTCGTCCCCATCGGTGAGGTTTGAATCATTGGTCGTGGAGAGTCGTAAAAACATCAATTCCAGAACAATCAGCCAAACTCAGCCATGCTTCATCACGATTCATTTGCAAACCAAAGGGAATATTTCCACCATGGTGTAGGGTCTTGATGCCGCACTCTGATAGAATTTTATTAATTCGTTCAAGGCTACTCTGCTTCGACCAAGGCGAAATTAGCGATGCCATAGCTAATCGTAGGTCGACATCGTGATTATGAGTTCGTAGAGTGGCAATATGCGATAGATCTAGACTTCTGGAATCAATTCCTAAGAACCGTAATGAATCCATAAATCCTGGTGGCATACCTTCAAGCGAACACCCTGAGAACACAATATCGGTTACGCCAAATCTTTTACAGGAATCTATGAGGTAATTTTGCTCAATTGGATAGCGGCAAACCGCATCGTATCTCATTACTCCCATGCCGGGTAGTGGACTTATTGAGGGGGTAGAACCACAGCATGAACAGTCGACATATAGGACTCGATGAATTCCACCTTCAGCGTCAAATAGATCATTCAATCCATACGCATCAGGTGCGCTCGCTCTGAATATATTCCAACCTGATAATTCCACAAGACTCACAGCAATAATTGACAATGCAATCATCAATCCCGACATTTGTGAAGGGATTGCTAACCATAGTAGCATCACCATGAATCCGTGAACTCTGACTCGCCACCACCCAGAATTACCAGCCCACAATAATTTCATTGAACCTGCTATTCGAATCACACTAATGGCTGCAAGAATAAGAAGTACTGCCCATGAAATTGTGATTGAGATGCGTAGCATTTCGGTAGCATCGTATAGTCCAACCAATCCAAGGCCACTTTGGAATGAATGGCCTTCAGCGAAAACCCAAGGCATTAACTCCATAATCACAAACCAAAGTGAAAGAATTCCAAGCCCCCAGATAGTTGTCATCCAGAATACAAATGCTCTGCGTTCAGAAGGTAATAGCCCACGTGCTGCAAAAGTATAGGCCTGAATCATTGCGAATGGAGCAGCAGTAAGCAATCCTAGTAATGCTGAACTCAGCCATTTTGTACTGGCCCATTCATCAGGTGAAAATACATTGATACAACTCGTTGTACAGGGGTCGAGTCGCGCCAAGATCCAATTCAGAATTATATCTATTGAGAAGGACCACACTACTGCTAAAATCACTGTGAGAATTACAGTTGCTCTAAGGCGTTGGCCTAACTCTCTTAGGTGAGATTGTACACTCTGTCGGCCATCTCCCGACAGGTGCAGATTACTCATATGGCATCAGACCAAATCTGTAGCCTTCTGTGGCGCACGTGCTTGAACTACGGTTCGGTATACACCATATATTGCCCAAAGTGTGCACATTGCAATTACCAGAGTATATCCCCATGGAAGGTTCACATCTACAGCCCATCCCGTGAAGATGAGTAGACCCAATGAAACCGCTCCTCTTTGCAAGCCCTGTGGCATTGCCAGTGACATGTCGAGGTGAGGAGGGCCGCCTCCAAAGCGGCGCTCGTAGAATTCCCCTTGGATAACTGCAGCAATAATCAAAATTGAAAGAGTGGTCCAGAAGTACACGTTGCCTTGTTCAAAATATGTGGCGGATAGTTCAGCCTGATGCTCTGCCTCGATATCTTCAGCGGTTTTCTCAGAAACAAAGAGGGATTGGAAATCGCCAACACTAATCGTTCGAAGAGCGGGGTCCGCATCATTTGTAGCATCACCAGGGGCATTGATTGTGAACGGGAGAATATTCCAAGCATCTCCATCCGAGAAACTTCCATCTCCATCTACAGCATTTCCTACGAGATTAAAGTGAACATTACCCACGTCCTCTGATGGCGCAGTCCATGTGATTGCCCAATCATTGCCGACGGCACTTTGGCTTACGGCGCCACCAGAATCGGTTACTGTTAGGGAACCATCACCGGGTGTCAATGTTCCAGAGCCATAGTCCCAGAGCATATATCCGCCTTCGGAATTAGTGGCGTGTTGAAGTGAAATGATGAATTCATAGTCAGTACCGGTTTCATAGGAACGAGGGACTCCTGAGATTGAAACGACGACACTGGTAGAAGGTGAACCACCTGCTCCGTGGCACGAACAACCCTCTTCTGGAACGATGCGATCATTTTGCATCCATGGTGGCCCGCCGCTGAACCCAAAGGCAGGAGCTACCAATAGTAGTGCAAGTCCAGTCATCAGCAAGATGCTGAGCCTTCGTGACATGATTCATCGGCACTCGTGTCTTGTTATTGAACATTGCCAACTCTCCCCGCCCCTTAGGGGCGGTGAGGAGAACATCTGGCACAGTGGTTAAAGTTCCTTGATGGCACTATTCAATTCGGTCATCATAGCCTTACCATCACCGAATAACATCATGGTCTTATCTTCATAGAAGAGGTCGTTATCCACGCCTGCATATCCAACCGAAAGGCTTCGCTTGATGATAACGACGGTTCGTGCTTGGTCAGCATCGATAATCGGCATTCCTGCCAATGGTCCTTCACCACTGCGTGCTGCAGGGTTACAAGTGTCATTAGCACCAATAACAATCGCCATATCACATTCGGAAAATTCGGGATTGATTTCATCCATTTCGATCAGTTGCTCGTACGGAACATTTGCTTCAGCTAGAAGGACATTCATGTGCCCTGGCATTCGACCTGCAACCGGATGGATTGCATACTTGATTTCAGTATCAAATTTCTCAGCCATCAGGTCAGCGAATTCCTTGACTTGGTGCTGACACTGGCTAACAGCCATACCATAACCTGGAACGATGATAATCTTCTGAGCACCATCAGCCATCATTGCTACTTCTTCAGCATCGGTACCGGCTTTAGTACGTGTCAATGAAGCCTTTTCACTGCCGCCGAACGACTTGAACAAGACATCGGTAAGTGTTCGGTTCATCGCCTTGCACATGATGAAAGTCAGAATAAGTCCTGATGCTCCAACAAGGCTTCCAGCGATAATGAGTACACTATTTCCAATAATGAATCCAGTGAATGCTGCTGCAATTCCCGATAGAGAATTGAGTAGGCTCACTACTACAGGCATATCCGCTCCACCAATCGGTAGGACGAGGATTATTCCAAGAAGACATGAAATTCCAATGATTCCCCATAGGTAATCGGTATTTGTCATATCATTAATCGAGAGATAAATCATCACTAATACTGAGAAGAAGAGAATTATCTTTACTGGATTGAGCCAAGTTGGACCCCAGGTAGGTGTGCGAATCCACTTGCCGAAAACCTCTACCCCACCCTTCAATTTGTACATGGCTAGAATAGAACCGGTCAGAGTCATCCATCCAACAAGGGCTGAAAGTCCGGCAGCTACAACGATAACTGGTAGATCCAATCCTGTTGGAAGTGCATGACCTTCATCGATGTATTTCCAACTCTCGGAAAGTGCAACAAGAGCAGAAGCTGCTCCTCCGAATCCATTGAACAATGCAACCATCTCGGGCATACCGGTCATCTGGACCCTAGCGGCCATGATGTATCCAATTAGAGAACCAGTAACTAATCCTGCAATGATAAGAGTCCATGATACAATTCCATTCTCACCTAGTTGCATATCAGCAATAGTGGTAATGACTGCTACAGCCATTCCCATCATACCGTATTGATTGCCCTTTGGAGCAGTTCTAGGATGGCCCAATTTCTTCAGGCCGAAGATGAATAATGCTGCGGAAACAAGGTATCCGAAACTAACCCAATCGCTAATCATGTTCAGCCCCTCCTCTTTTTACCAGCAATCATATTCAACATTCGATTGGTGACTGCAAAGCCACCTACGACGTTGATCATTGCCAAGGTTAGTGCAACAAATGCCAAGATTCCTGAAACAACAGTATTACCACCATCATATGCGACATTAGCTCCAAGCAATGCTCCAACAACACTGATTCCAGAAATTGCATTTGCACCACTCATCAATGGAGTGTGTAGCATAGAAGGTACTTTGGTAATCAATTCAAATCCAAGGAAAATCGCTAATACAAATAATGTAATTGATCCAATTAATGTTGCAGGCTCCATCAGAGAGCACCTCCTAGACGAGATTGCTTTGGATGTATTTCTCCATCCTTACAGATTAGTACTCCACCCATGCCATTAACATGGAAATCGCTACCTTCTGGTGCGCCCACTAGTATGTCATCATCCTCGGAGATGGTGAAACCATTCTCCTTATCGACGAGACTTGTGATGAATGTGGTTAGGTTATTGGAATAAAGCATAGAAGCAGTATTTGCAAGAGTTCCAGGCAAATTGGAAGTTCCAACAATGATTACTCCATTATCGGTAGTGTGAATTTCACCGGGTTTGGTCAATTCGCAATTTCCCCCCACATCTGCATTCATGTCTACAACAACTGCTCCGGATTTGAATTCCGCAACAGCACTCGCCGGCACGGTAATGGGTGCAGGCCTTCCGAAAATACGGGCGGTCGTGACAATGATGTCAGCATCAGCAGCAACTCCACAAACAGTATCGTTTACTTTCTGAATAAATTCCATTGTTAGTGGTTTTGCATATCCGGATTCATCTTCAAAATCATCCATCCCATCGACCTCGATAAAGCGTCCTCCTACCGATTCAATCTGCTCGGCAGCGCTCTTGCGAACATCTGAAGCATATACTACTGCACCGAGCCTTTTTGCGGTTGCAATCGCCTGAAGGCCAGCAACACCAGAGCCCATGATTACGACCTTTGCTGGTCGAATAGTTCCTGCGCTCGTGGTCATCATTGGGATTCCTCTTGGAACATGTGCTGCCCCTAGAAGAACTGCCTTGTAACCCGCTAGATTATCCTGGCTTGAATTTACATCCATTGATTGTGCACGGCTAAGACGACGTGGTATCATATCCATACTCAACAGAGTTACTCCCCCATCGATACAAGCTTGTACCTTCTCAGGGTGTCTAAAAGGATCTGCTACACATGCAACGATTTGCCCTTTAGACAATTCAGATGCGTCCGGAATCCTGATGCTGATTAGAATCTCAGATGAGAGAACAGATGCTCTATCGGAAATTGTTGCCCCAGCATCTGAATATTCTTCGTCGCTGTAATTGGCAGCATTACCTGCTCCCTTTTCAACGATAACTTCGAACCCTGATTTCATTAATTTCTTCATACTTCCGGGGACAATTGCCACACGTGTTTCGCCTTCTGGTTCCATTGGAACTCCGATTTTCATGACATCACCTCGCGTGTGCCTAAGCACACCGACAGATGCGTCGACCAGCATCCGGTTCTTGAACGACTCGGTCCTCGTTGTCAAATTAGGTGTTCGCCCCAACACCGCCTTGCTTATGGATGGGGGGCGTCTGGGCCCCACACTGGAGTGTCAAACCATGGCCACCGGACGCAGAAAGATAGCAGTAATTGGAGCAGGAAATGTTGGAGCTACATGTGCATTTGTACTCGCAGAGATGAAAATTGCAGATGTTGTAATGCTCGACATTTTTGAAGGATTTGCAAAGGGTAAGGCCCTTGATATGAGCCAGAATGGTAATATTTTGAATTACGATGGTGGAATTACCGGAACATCGGATTATTCCGATATTGCAGACTGTGACGTCATCGTTGTCACTAGTGGATTCCCACGTAAGCCTGGAATGACTAGGGAGGATTTGATTGGCAAGAATGCTGATATTGTTAGCCAAGTCGGTGCTGGCATCAGAGACAACGCTCCTAATGCCGTCGTGATTATGGTAACCAATCCACTAGACTTGATGACTTACCATATGCAGAAGGTCACAGGATTCCCTGCTAACCGAGTAATCGGCCAGGCTGGAATACTAGACAGCGCCCGAATGGCTCATTTCATCGCTATGGAATTGAATTGTGCAGAAGAGGATGTTAGCCCAATGGTACTGGGAGGGCATGGCGATACTATGGTTCCACTACCACGCTACACTACTGTAGGTGGAATTCCAATTACTCAACTGATTAGCGAGGAGAAAATCGCAGCAATTAGTGCACGTACAGCAAGCGGTGGCGGAGAGATTGTCAAGCTACTTGAGAGAGGTTCAGCATTTTATGCACCGGGTTCTGCAGCTGCAATAATGGCCGAGGCTGTGTTGAATGACCGCCGAAGATTAATTCCAGCAAGTTGCCATCTAACTGGGCAGTACGGACTTGAAGATGTTTACATCGGAGTTCCTTGTATCCTAGGAGCCAATGGCGTTGAGAGGATTTTCGAGTTAGATCTGAGCGATGAGGAACTCGAGAGTTTACAAGGTTCTGCAAATTTCTACAAGAGCCAACTTTCAGAGATTCTTGGTTATTGATTCAAGCGAATAGGATCCAATATCCTACTCCAAACACTACTACATCGCAGATTGCGTGAGTCACAAAAGGCACCCAGATACTTCTGTATCTAATGTATAGCCAACTGAAGGCAGAACCACCAACAAAGAGTCCAAAGCACGCTAATAGGTTTAGCCACATAGGGAATCCAAGGAAATATAGTGCAAAGAAGTGATGCATTACGAAGATGCCTGCTGAAAGGAACACGGTCTTCCACATACCCTCAATTATTGCTTCTGCCTTCTCAACGATGAACCAGCGAAACACATATTCCTCTAGGACAGAGTTTCCAAATGTCCAGAATATCGCACCTGCGATATATGTACTTGCAACCGTCAAACCAAATGGTTCGAGTGCGGCTCTAAATTCCGTAGAATCTACATTATCAATACCGAAAAACACCCATGCAATGAGCATGATAATTGCGAATAACCCACCAAGAATTAGAGCTTCTTTGAATCCACCATTTTGTGGCTTGGACCATGATATTGGTAAATTGTCCACCCTTAATCTCCAGATTAGTGGTAATCCCAACATCCATAATTTTGAGGTAAACCACGATATTTGACCAAGTAAACCTTCACCTGTACCGAAGGATGCTAAAACGGAAACTGTAGGCGCAATGCCGACAAGAAATAGGCCGAGTAATGCCTTGTTTCTATCATCCATTTCAGCACTTCCTAATCGCTAAACTGTGAGTACTACCAACCGATGTAGCGTCTGAAACGGGATTTGTTTCCCGGATCAATTCCTTACCCTGCCGGCCACGTGATTTCATTCGAGCTAGAATTTCTTGTCCAATGTAGCACCCCTTGTCCTCATGCACTAGGTGACTCAATCCGCATGCATATGGATGGTTTGCATTGGTTATTTCATAACCGGGATGAGGAATCATATTTTCAATTCTCCAATCGGTGAATTCAGATTCATTCATTGTTATAGTTGGTTCTTTTCCATTTGGTGAAACAATCAGCCATCCGCGAAATGTGTGAACCTTCGTAACTCCTTCTTGTACATCCAAATTTTCAGTAGATAGTAGAACTGAATTCGATTCTGAAGCATCGGAAATTTGCACATCCTGTCCGAGTATACGTGGAATTAGGTGGCTTAGCAATGCTTTTTTGTTAGGCCCATGACCTACAAGAGCGATGAATGAATCCATATCAATCACATCGACCATATCTATGACTTTAGCAACTGAATTTGTGAAAACTGTAGTACATGAACCTTCAATCTTATTCGTAGATAATCCATTGATAAATGCAATAGCATTCTTACCATTGACAATTAGCACATAGCCGTCTAGTGAGACGACACCCATGGAATCCCTCACGCAAATGATTCGCCGCAACCACAAGAACTCGAAGCATTCGGGTTGTTAATCTTGAATCCTCCACCCATTAGGCGATCGACATAATCGATTTCAATTCCATCTAGTAGATGCGAAGTCGCATTTGGAATTAGGACTCTGAAACCATCTATCATTAATTCTTGACAATCCTGTTCGGTTGACTCGACTACCTGTAAATCATACATATATCCTGAGCAACCACCTGAAAGGACGCCGACAAGAAGTGCCTGGGAGCGGTCCTCTCCAAATGCTCCATTGAGCATTTCTTTTGCCTTATCTGTGATTGTAAGCATGGCACTAACAACTGCGGGCACATGTATTTGCACCGCGGGAGCGCTATCGCAAGTATTGCAGTCCATGTTCTATTGGGCATGCTTGCCCCATATCAATCTGTGTGGTAAAACTCCAAAATTGGCATTGATTGTGCTATTCAAGCCAGTTTTCGTTGTTGTTCCTTATGCAAGATAGTACAACGACGAATTTGCTCCTTAGCAAGTTTGACTTGTTCTTCATCAAGACCCCTTGGAATAGACTGTTCAAAGCATTTTATCGCATCACCAAAACGCTGCATTTCCGCATAGGCTGTACCCATATTGTACAGTGTTTTTCCCTGTACACCTGAAGGGTTGATTACCATGGCCTTGTGGTATGACTCTACACATTTGGGATAATCTGCAAGATAGTATAGGGCATTTCCCCTACCATTCAGAATTCGTATGACCATTTGGTCATCACCTGCAAATGAAGGCAATGCACGGTCGAAACATGAAAGCGCTTCTCGGTATTTCTTATCCTCGATAAGACCAACGCCCTTGTTGTACCATTCAATATCCTGATTTGCGATAGATCTTGAATCTGAATCCTTTCCAATACTCTCAGTTGTGTCGCGTGAAGTTGCTTCAAGTGCAGCAGCAGCAAGATCCACTTCGGGACGTGCTTCTTGGACCAATGGTTCAGGTTCTGCACGCTCAGTCAATACTGGTAGCGGAACTTCAGCTTCAGGTTCAACTTCTAATCCATATCCTAGGTTTGATACAGGTTCTGGAGCATAGGGTTGTTCTGGAGCAGGTTCCGGTTCTTCCCCATCCATCATCATAGATAGCGGGTCATATTCTGGCTCCAGATTACGTAGGGCGTTTGCCTTTTCATGGCATCTTTGGGCAGTTGAATAATCTCCCGCAGCCTCAAGAGCACGTGCTAAGCCTGTCCAAGAATCGGGGTTTGACTTGTCTTCCTGGATTAGTGCCTTCCAACTCATCACTGCTTCAGTGTGCTTACCAGCAGCCGAAAGAGCTCGCCCCATCAATGCCGTATTTCCATCGAGCAATGATACGGCTTCTTCAGCTAGTGCTGGCCCTTCGGGAATTGTCGGTGGAAGACCTGCGGTATTTTCGAGAACACGTGCTTCACCTTCAGCCAATTCAACTAGTAATATCGCAAATTCATTACGAAGTACCGGATCATTGGCTGCAAGAATACGTCTAGCGGAGAGTAAGCGTTCAATATCACCAGAGGCTTCTGCGATTTCAGCTAATCTTTCTGCTGCCTTCAAATAAGTTGCATCTCTTTCTAACGCACCCGCAAAACACTTTGTTGCAGCCTCATTATTGCCTTTTCTTTGGTGGATTGCACCTAGATTGAACCAACTCTTAGCATGATTATCGTTGAGTCCAAGGGCATGAGTATATGCTCCGATTGCATGGTCATCAAGTGACATGCTAGCCATTGCTCCAGCAGAGATATTCCATGAATCAAAGTGTTCTGCCGCCTCTGAATGTAGATGGGGCTTCAATAGTGTTAGAGCTCCTTTAGCGTCACCTGCAGCGAGTAATTCTTTCGCCTCCGCACAAAGTGCATCGAGATCTACAGCCTCAGGAACAAGCTCCACTTCAGGTATTACTTCTGGCGCAGTAGTGAGTTCTGGAGTTTGCACTTCAGGTACAGAATCTACCCCCTCAGAGAGTAAATCATCACCAATCGGTTCAGATGCGCGTTGAATTTCCTGTGACTGCCAATTTGAATCAGTATGTGGCAATAACTGCGGAGTTGTAGGAATAGTAGCGCCGGATGCCTTTGCTTTTTCGAGTATTGCAATCAATGAGGGATGGCCTGGGAAATGTGAGAGTGCTTTAGATGCGATTTCCGCAGCACCAGAACCATCTTCGATTCTATCTAGTAATACTGCAAGATTTGCTAGGGCAGGGCCATGTTCTGGATCGAGGTCCAAGCAAATAACGAAAGATTGTTTTGCACCTTTCGAATCTTGCTCTGCCTCAAGTAGGACTCCTCGATTGAACCAGGCCATTGCATTAGATGGATCAAGCGCAATCGCACGGCTGAATGATGATAGAGCACCTTTGTGGTCAGAATTCCGATGAGCCGCTTCCCCAGCATTTACCAATTCATTAACCTCATCTTCGAGGGTTTGGGCTTCAGAAATTTCCGAGGTATCATTCTCTTCAACAATCACAATTTCCGTTTCCGCTGACTCTTCATTATCATGTTCCGAATTGCCGCTGGCAACCGTACGAACAACCCCAGCCATAGAGGACATCATCGCATCAGTAATCTCTGCAGCAGTGTCGATTGCAGACTCGACAATACCTTTCTCTTCGCCCTCGGACATCGGGTCACCGAATCTGCTGGCTTTACCATATGCGATAAGCATTCCCTGTTTGTGGTCCGCTGAATTGATACGACCCTAAGGGGTCGATAACGCCGATGAGGCCAACTTTCACCAGTGAATACGGTGGTTCTTTCACCCTCATAGAGCCGGGCTCACTTGAGTTATCCAATCGTGAATTAACAGTCACTGAGCCCTATTTCATCGGGCAACGGCCAGTGACGCAAGTCGAATGGGTTGCCATAATGGAGGACAATCCTTCGAAGTTCCAGGATGGTTGGGCCGCAGGTTTGCGCCCGGTCGAGCGAGTTAGTTGGCTTGACTGCCAGAATTTCATAAATGTGCTAAATGACAAGGAAACTTTAGAGCGGTTAGGACTGGTTGGACGTTGGCGTTTACCTACAGCTGACGAATGGGAATATGCATGCCGTGCTGGAAGTGTTTCTAGATGGTTCAATTCAAATGCTGATAGCGACTTAGATGAAGTGGGATGGCATGCTGGCAATTCCGGAGCAACAACACGAGAAGTAGGGCAAAAAAAAGCCAATGATTGGGGCCTTTATGATACCCATGGAAATGTTGCCGAATGGTGTAGTGACGTCGCCGGAAAGGAAGGTCTCAAACGCGTTCACAAGGGAGGTTCATGGTTGATGGAATCAGAGTCAACTACTGCAACAGCAAGTGGAGTCTCATCCGTAGACAAGAAATCAGATGGGATTGGATTGCGCTTAGTTTGGGCGCCATTGTGATGTACTTCCCGCCCTTGGATAATGTCATGCGACTTTATCACAACCCGCGTTGTTCAAAATCCAGACAAGCAGTAGCACTCCTAGATATGCGTGAAATAGAATACGAGGATTATCGTTATCTTGTAGAGGGTCTGTCAAAATCCGACATTATAGGATTGATCGATAGATATGATGGACAGCCAGCAGAGTTGGTAAGAACAGGTGAGGATGAATACAAAGCGTCACCTATTAATCTTGAATCAGTGGATGATATTGTCGCATTATTGATGACTTCACCGAGGTGCCTCCAAAGGCCAATATTAGATGATGGAGAACGGGCCGTTATTGGGCGACCAACAGAAGAGATTCTCACTCTTCTTCCTTAACCTGCAATAGTGTTGCACAATTCAGGTCTCTAAAGACTTGAATGAACGCGTAAACGCGGTCACCAACAGGTGCAATATCTTCATGGTATAATGAATCCATAATTGTGCATATTTCGAAAAAATTTCGCTTTCCGTCCATCAATTCCCATAGCATCGATTGCATAGGATGCATAGTACGGCGAACAACATTTGGCGCCCGGAGAATCTTTGCTAGAAGTGCTTCAAACCGCTTGAATCGTTTCTCAATAATGAATACTATATTTCTTCCAGTTATTCCTTCGATTTCAGGATGAATTCCCGGTTCACCCACGAATTCAAATTCAACCGGTTGACGGGCAGGAATTTTATCTACCCACGGATGATTAACGAGGTGCGACATCTCCATATCATTCACCCCAATTAAGCATCAAGAACGCAAGCATGCTAATCACACCACTAAATGCAGAGATTCTTTTCAGATTATCCTTATCACTAAAATTATGAAGCCACCAAGTTGCAACACCGAAAACAGAAACACAGGTCAGCAACGCGTACCACAGTGCTGTACGCTCGACCATATTCACTGCGACTCAGGCTCTTGTTGTGAAGATTGCGCCGCTTCCCAAGCCGCGTATTCAGCGGCTTGGCGATTGTATTCCTCAAGTTGCCTTTGGTATTCAGCCATCGCTGGGTCAACAGTTTCTACAATTGGTTGTGTAGTTGCAGGGGGTCCTGCAAATGCAGTTGCGGGAGGACCCTGTGAAGGCGCTTCTTGGGTTAGCTGAATTTCACCATCTTCGTCATCATCTTCATCTGAGGAACCACGCATTCGCAGTAGTAGGAATACGACTATTATGCCTAGAATACCGCCACCGATTACCATCATGTGCATAGAGGAAAGAACTCCTTCGGCTTCATTCGGAACATCCCAGGATATTTTTGTGGAAAGGGAATCTGAAATTTCTGCATCGGTACTCGTAACTTCGATTACCAACTCACCTTCAAATTCTCCGGATTCGCGAATAATTTCACACTGCATATTGTAACGTTGTGGGGTGAGATGTCCAGCATCTAATTCGACCCGTAATTCATTGAGATGTATTGCATTACCATCGCACAGAATCCCCCAGCCTTCAGGTAGAGTTGCATTGACATACATGATTTCTGCTTGAGTTGAAGTAGATGAGAGGTTAACCCAAATCAGGTGTTTAGCACCATCCTTTACTGGAACTTCAGGGTCGACTAACTCAGGGATTTCGACATTTCGTCTTTCACCAACCATTACCATGTCAGTAAGCGTCTTTAGTATAGGACGTCCAAGTTCGTCCGAGCCACCTTCGAGTTCCAATCGCACTGAGATACGTGTGTTAAGTTCAACATTTGGCATAATCATCACCTCTCCCATCAGTTCGACTGATTCAGTAGGGCCTAGATTGAGAAGAATCCAACTTCCCGCTTCAGCACTACCACCATTACTTGTGGATAGGAAACCAATAACACCGGTTGAAGGCGGACTAGTTTCAATTACTATTTTCGCACGAATAGCCCCATCTGCTGCATTGCCGATATTCCATGCGGTTGCATTCATGAAATGTGTAGTATCAGTGCGCACCACGATTTCTATGCCAAACCCATCTAGTTCAGGTCGTCGCACCGTATTGGTCAGTGATTCAACTATGACACTATTGTCTTCAGGAATTGTATCTACGCCACCCTCTGGGCTAACAGAGAAAGTAATCTCATGTAATTCTCCTGCAGCCTCTAAGGGGGGAAGCAATAGCCAGACATCGATGATTTTGATATTGTCAAGATCATATGAAACCGATAATGGAATCCCAGCTGTCACATTATCTCCGTCTGCCAATGCCCACCATTCCCAAGTATCGGGGCTATATGGTAAATCTAGTATTGCAGTTGCAGGGCCATTTCCATTATTTGTGACTTTGAATTGGAAATGATTTGCAGTCCCGGGGGAAAGTCTCTGTGGCGCCAATTCCGATTCTATTAGGAGGTCGTGTAGGGTGTCTACAGTAATGTGTTGCCAATCAGGTCCACTAATGGTAGTACCACTTCTCAGTGATAGTACACTTGGAGTAATAATCGGACCGGGATCTCCTGCTTGAGCATGAGATGGTGCAGTAATTCGAACCGTGAAACTAGAAGTTTTACCAGGATTTATTGCAAGGTCAGGAATATTGAGTAATTCCGCGCTCCATCCTCCTATTGAAGTAGCAGATATCGAAGGACGGAATACATCCATTCGACTGGCGTTATTCCAAATAGTGAAACTAACATCAACGATATCTCCCGCTTCGATAATATGGTCTACATCCCTCAAACTCTCGCTGATATCTACCGATGCATTGCTAATAATTGCTGCAGCGATTTCAATAACTTCAGTATCGAATTTCATACTGCCGTTAGTGCTTGTAGCAGTAAGATAAACACTGGCTGTAGAGTCGGCTTCAACACCTGCTGGAATGGTACCTGTTAGCCAGATTTCTACTGGAGAATCGGTCCTCACTAGAATATTATTCGATTGATTCCAGGCCAAATTCATAGACCAGCCACTTGGCATTGTTTTGTCGGCAACTGAAAGTGTGAATACATCGGTAGCTTCTCCAATATTTGCAATCACTACTGGGAATTCACAGGTATTTCCAGGTGTGCACCGAGCAGTAATTTCTGGGACGATAACATCTGGAATTCTATCTGCTAGAATTTTGACAATAGTTTCTATTCCATCTTCAATATCAGGATAGGCATTCGATGAGATATTGACGGTAACGGGATGGTTGCCCATAGAGGCATTTTCATCAACTAGTACCCGTAGGTCAAAATCATAATTCTGGCCCGGCATTAGTAAAAGTCCTGATGATCCAATACTTGCACCATTTGGATTTGCGAAGTAGTATTGCCAGCCCGAAGGAACTCCGGTTACTGTCGGTGTATAACGTGCTGAAATATTACCGGTATTCGTTACACTCATACTGGTTGTAGACCATTCTCCAGGTAGTCCACCAAGAGTTTGCATTCCACTAAGCGATACATCGTATTCTGTTTTTCGTGCTGCTTGGTCATATATGATTACAATATCATCAATCCAGTAGCCAATATCCTCACCAGAAGCATCTGATTGGAATTGGAAGCGGAATTGTGTTTGTGAGTGTAGATGTTCATTTGCAATTGGCACTAAGGGGCTGCGATGCCCATTATATTCCGATGAGAATGTTTGCCAGTTCTGGCCGTCTTGGAAATTATTGTCTACTACTCCTTGAATGGTGTAGAGTTCATCCCAGTTGCCTTGAGAATCTTTCACATGCCCCTTCAGGGTATCTCCAGCTCCGGCGCCTCCTGAATAGAAGAATGAGATCCCAACAGCCCTATTGTGACTTGTTAGACCATCTGACATGTCCATTACTGGAAGGACAAGTTGAGTATTCAAATTCGAAGAATAGGTGGAATACTGTCCATTTCCGACGTGGCACGATCTTGCCTGACTAATTGCGGTATCAGTACTACTCACCCACTGTGTACCAACAGTCCAAGTGGATAAGTCAACACAATTGTCATAGTGGTATGCCACGGTCAAATGTCTATTCTTGTTATTGTCAGAAGGGTTATCTTCGCCATTCGAGTTTGACACTGCTAACTGCATTGTGTGGTTACCGGAATATGTTGGAGTCCAGAGTATGGAAATGCTCCCATTCCCACCTCCATTGATTGGCTGCATTGTTTGAGTATGATTCAATAATTCAAATCGTTGGTATTCATCATGTAATACTACAATACTGAAATCGACAAACCCCGACTGTGCAGTTCCTAAATTTTCAACTACGACCTCGATTTCCATTTCCACATTGATTACGCCATCAGTGACAAAGAGATCAGCTGGGCGATTGAAATTAGCTATCGGGTGGTTTGAAGAAAACATCTGGTACATCGAGGAATTAGTCGATGAAGGATATGATATTGAGATTGTATCAACGGCTAAATCGATATTAGTTGCCCTTCCTGTAGTTGCACTACCCAAGGGAGCCATTGATTGAATTAAAAGGACGCTGAGTAGTAGAACAGCCCCTCGCATCCTCGACATGAGGTTGGACTATTATTCAACTGATATGACACCTTCGCCGAATAATTCTATTCGCTTTCGACTGTGAGGCTTGCCTTTGCCATATCCAATTTGACTTGATTTCGCTTATCCTTAGCCCTCGCTGCAATGTATACAGTTAGCGAAGGTACAAGGACGATACTGAAGCAACCAATTACTGCTGCGAGCGCCCAGAGAAACTCTGTTGCAGCCTCCACTTCGAATTGTTCGGTGGTTGTGAGTTCTTCATTTACAGTACTCAGGATAAATGATGGTTGGATGGTTCTATTTCCTTGCTCAACAATTACGACCTTTACTTGTGTTGTACCAAATGTGTGGTTAACAGCATCTTGTGCTTTCAGTATAGCTTCATCCAAATCTGTAGCATAAATTGACCCAGTTCCTCTACGAGCAGGATTGGTATTTGTCAATGCAATGATTAGTACCTCTCCATCTTCTTCAGATTCACTATGCGAAGTTGAATATTCGCAATTCACATCACAACTAAAATTTTGGGCATCCGGATTACCTAAATCTGGGTGGCTTGCAATTGCTACGCTGGAAGAAAGGACAACATTTGTGCCCTCAGAAAGACCAGATACTGAGAGGTTTACCCAAGTGAGATTTTGTGGATTCACTGTGATAAACCAAACCCAAGTAGTAGTATTTTCATTACTATCATGAATTGGAGTCACCTCACTAATTTCAGGTATTTCCTCAAGTGAATCTGTTTCGTAAATGTAGTATGAAGGGCTAACTGTGGCCCCGTAAACCGCATAAGATAGAAGAAAAATCAGTGTCAAACCCATGCCGATTAAGGTGCGTAACAAGTTGGGGTTTTGAGCCAACGCCTTCCGCATGTCCACGCCCACATGAGAAGCCTTCATGAACCCTCCCACATAAGCGTCGCAGTCACCTCTTCGCTCGTTGTGCTGCGGCCCTGTTCAACAGTGTCCTTGATATAGGGGTGTTAAGTCGGCAAGTTGCTTGGTGGTACCATGACGACATTCTACGATGTTCCCGCTGACCTGCTTAACCCAGCTTTAGCTGGCAAGCTCGCTGATGTCAAATCGATTAATCGACCCGAGTGGGCTGATTTCGTGAAAACTGGTGTTCACCGTGAGCGACCCCCTACTCAGGAGAACTGGTGGGAGTTGCGCTGTGCTGCTTTGATTCGTAAGATTGCTCGTGAGGGCCCAATCGGTGTAAACGCACTTGCACAAGCCTATGGCGGACGCAAGGACAACGGTGCACATCCAAATACTCCGGCAATGGGAAGCCGTCATATTATTCGAACTGCACTTCAACAACTCGAAGATGCAGGTTTTGTAGCTCGTAAGGAGACCAAAACAGTATCCTCAGTAGAAGGAGATCAGAAACTCTTCAGTGGCAGAATCGTCACTAGTTCAGGACAGAAGATCCTCGATGAGGTAGCGCATGAACTTCGTGGAGAAGCAGAAGCAGCATACCCTGGCCTTGCCAAGTATTGATTCAAATCTCGGAAGTGAAGGAAGTGACCTCGATGGCAATGAACGCTGATGATGAGCTAACAATGCTCAGGGAACAGCGACGTATTGCACTCCAACAGCAATTCGAGCAGCAGGCTGCAAAGCAGGCTGATGCAGAGATTCAAGCACAGGCAGAAGCACAGACTGCTTCTCAATTAGATCAAGCAATGAAAACCATCCTAAGCCCTGATGCTCGTTCAAGACTAGCCAGCCTAAATCTGGTAAACCCTGAAATGAGTACTGCGGTAAAGAATCACCTTGCAACACTTGCTGGTGATAGACAAATCACTACCCCGGTTAATGACGAACAACTGAAGCGAATCCTCGCAGGTCTCAACCAGCAAAAGCGTGAGACCAGCATCCGTAGACTCTGAGGTGAGAAAATGGCACGAAATAAACCCGCAGCAAAGAAAATCCGCCTAATGAAGGTTGGAAAGCAGAACCGCCGTGTTCCTGTCTGGGTCATGCTCAAGACGGCACGTAAGACCGTATCTCACCCCAAGCGCCATCACTGGAGGCGCAGTAAATTACAGAGGTGATTATGAATGGCAAGAGCAGCAACTAGCGAACTTATCGTTCCACTAAGGAACGCCTGGAATATCACACGATACAAGCGTGCGCCTCGTGCGATTCAGATTATCAAGAACGAAGTCGTTCGTCATCTCAAAGTTACAGAAGACGAAGAAGTTTGGATTGACCCTGCGGTCAACGAGCACATCTGGAAGCGTGGAATTGAGAACCCACCACGCAAGATTCGTTTGCAAGTCACTCGTCACGACGAGCCAGACATCCCTATCGAAGTCAAACTCATGGAGGAGTGAAAATGGGAAATATCCGTCCAACATTTATCAAGCTACGAGCAATTATTCTGTGTGAAGAACATGGTGAGAAGTTTACCGATGACTTTGATCACAACAAGAAAATGGTTGCTGAATTAACCGATGTTGATTCCAAGAAGTTGCGAAACTGGATTGCAGGATACGTAACTCGCTACCGCCAACGCCGTACCGACTGAGGGTTTCTGATGGCGATTAGAATCGCCTGGGATAGAACTCCGGTCAGTGTTCATGGTAACAAAGATGAGTTGCAATTGCTACTCAATCATCTTCGTGATAATCACGATTTCCGCAAGCATTCCATCATTATGCCTGACCGAGAAAATGATGATGAAGCAGTCTTTTTTCTCTATGGGCCATGTGACCCTCGCTGGATAGCGGAGGTCATGTGAATGGGCGATAGGTTGGATGTTCCTTTACCCGCATCTAATTATGAATTGGATATTATATTGGTTGGAATCAATCACCCAGGGAATCTTGGTGCGGTTTGTCGTGCAATGCTGAATCATGGATTCACAAGACTAACACTTGTGAATCCGGAATGTTCTGTCGATGACGAAGAAGCAAGAAATCGTGCCAAACACGCTGGAATTATTCTCGACGATGCAAGAGTTGTTCATTCATTTGAGGAAGCAGTTGCTGATGCATCTCTAGTTGTAGGTACCTCAGGAAAGCGCGAGGTAGGTAGTAAGGTCCTATTCCGTCATTTCATATTACCATGGGAATTTGCCGATAGAGTTCGCAATCTCAATGGTCGTGTAGCTTTGGTTTTTGGTGAGGAAGGCAAGGGCCTTTGCACTGAGGATCTAACACGCTGCGATGTTTTGCTTACCCTTCCCACTTGGGAGGGATACCCAATTGCAAACTTATCTCAGGCTGTTGGTCATTGTGTTTACGAATTACATCGTGACCGAATTATCAACGGCGAGGAGGTATTGGGTGTTGAATTGGAACGGGCACTTAATCCTCAATTACGAATAATTCTCAAACAGGCAATCGATGAATTCTCGCACTCTTTGGATTCCGATAAACAGGACCTAATCGGTGATGTCATCGACCGTGTCATATTACGGGGTCTGCCAATTGATAGCGAGGCAGAACGCCTGATTGGGGCCTTCGTACAAGCGACTACAGCCTTACAGAATCTATCTGGGGATGAGGAGTGGCGACGAGAACGCAGGAAGCGAGTCACGCCTTCCAACACGCCCAACTCTTCGGAGTCTCTCTGACGTGCATTGCTACAAGACGTAGGCGGTTTCCATAAGCCGTTTTGATATGTGGCTCAACTTGTTCAAATGCCCATTTTGCAAGGTTCTCTGCAGTTGGAATAAACGGAACGATCACGGTTCTATGCTCATCTCCCATTACAGCGCATGCAGCCTTGGCCTTTTCATCGCCTTCGTAGACCACGAATGCATGGTCGACAACATCGTGAACATAAGTCGTGAGAATTGATGAGACATCACTAAAATCGATTAGCATACCCTCTTCAGAAGCACCGCTTTCCTCGACTACATCTCCTTCGATTTCCGCTTCCCAGCGGTAGCGGTGGCCATGCATGTGTCGGCACTTACTTTTGTGATTTGGAACACGGTGTCCAGTATCTGTTTCTACATATCTCCTGATAATTGTGGTCATTTTCATTCCTCCTTGAATTCTAAACAAATTGAGTTGATGCAATACCTTTCGCCTTGGCGCTCATCGAATACATGGCCTAGATGTGAATTACATCCACTGCATCGAACTTCCACCCGCTTCATGCCATGAGAATTATCGATGATTCTCTCAATTTCAGCTTCTGGTATTTCGGTATTGAATGCAGGCCAACCGCATCCTGAATCGAATTTCATATCCGATGTGAATAGGGGTAAGTCACAGTCAGCACAAAGGTAAGTTCCTTCCTCAAAGTGCTTATCGTATTCTCCAGTAAACGCTCTCTCAGTGCCGTTTTCCTTCATTACATTATGACGTAATTGGGCTTTTAGTGCGCCTTTGAGAACTTCTTCCCATGAGGTCACATATTCTACTGGATCTTTGCGTCCAATAGCATGGAAGGCAAGAATACGTTCGACATCAGCACCACTAGTTCCACTTGAGCGCCCTAATTCATCTGGATTGTAGGAGGTATTGGTATTAGCAAATACCGTATCGAATTCGAGGTCCAATTTTTCGCAAGCATTCAGAGCATCACGTAAGATTGATTCTTTGTCACCATCGATGTAAGGGAGATTGAAGGATACCCTTTCACTATCCCAGTTTCCAATCGCAAATGCATTTCCGATTGCATCATAGAATTCTGGGCGACAATCGGGATAAATCGCATGGTCTCCTGAATGTACTCCTAGTGCGATTTCGACTTCACAATCTTCCTTGATTGCAATAGAAAGAGCATAACCATAGACGATTGAAGCAAAAATTGCATTTCGATTTGGAACCACGGTAGCCTTCATCGCTTCTTCTTCATAATGGCCCTCTGGTACATCGATTTCATCGCTTGTAAGAGCGGAATGAAATAGTCCCATAGCAGATGATAAATCAGCGATTCTATGTTCAACCTCGAATCCTTTTGAGGCAAGATATGCAATATTTGCCTTAGCACGCTCCAATTCGATATTGTGCTTTTGCCCATACTCGTAAGAGATGCAACTTACCTTGTAGCCATCTGCTAGAAGGCGCATAAGAAGCCCGGTAGAATCCATTCCACCACTAAGTGCCATCACTGCACGCATTAGTCGACCCCCATCCATTTGTGAGTTTGCAAGGAAAGGCGCCAGCCAGGTGAGGCTTTCACTAGAGCCTCAACAATTGCGAAACTCCTTCCATTCTGCTCAACGCTATCTACCTCGATATAACAAGGCTGAATATAATGATGGGCAAAGCCTGTTTTGAGTTCATCATACATAGACAAATCTTGACCGCAGTACACTACTTTCAATTCATCACCAGTGCGTTGCTTGATACCGACATTTGGGTAGACTTGGTCCTTTGGTGATACACAGATCCAATCGATAATCTCAGGTACAGGCATGGTTCCATTTGTCTCAATCGAGAGATGAATACCATGCTCTTTCAGTGCACCACCAATCGTGTTTAGGTCTTGTAAACACGGCTCTCCACCAGTGAAAATAACTCTATCACATTGGAATGAAAGTACCTTTTCGACAATGTCCTCGAGTGACATTTCCTCAAATGTGAGGAAATCAGTATCACACCATTCGCATCTCAAATTGCAGTTTCCAAAGCGAATGAAGACATGAGGTATACCACTGTGAAAAGCTTCACCCTGAACAGAATGAAAAATTTCGACAATAGGGTAACTAGTCATTGTAAACCCTCAGTTGGAAAGTGGGGAACTGCGAATCAATTGCATCAATTCAGTCCTCGCCTCGCTCTTTTCGAAGAATACTCCACGCATTGCCGAGGTAGTCATGATTGAATTCTGCTTCATCACGCCTCTACATTGCATGCAGCCATGTGCAGCCTCAATAATCACAGCAGCACCGAGTGGATTCAGATGATTTTCGAGATCATCGGCAACACTCTTGGTAATCCTCTCCTGGTTCTGCAAGCGGCGTGCATGTAGGTCGACGATACGAGCCAACTTACTGATTCCAACAATCCTGTCTGTTGGGATGTATGCTACATGTGCCCTGCCCTTGAACGGCTGGAGATGGTGTTCACAAGTCGAATGGAATTCAATATCTCGTAGCAAGACAATACCATTGTATCCCTCGCCATTGAATGTCGAATTGAGAACCTCTGCGGCATCTTGGTTGTATCCGGCAAAGATTTCATCGAAGGAATTGATTACACGTTCTGGAGTTCTTCCTAGGCCTTCGCGGTCAGCATCGGCCTCAAGGTATTCCAATAGGGTCTTGACAGCACTCTCTGCTTCATTACGTGATACCATTTTCATTCCTCCAATCTGCCGTGGCGAACATCGATTAGGTCGAGTTGGTCAAGCATTTTGCGGCACGCAGTGCGAATCGCATCCGCTACACTTACGAATTTTCCAGCGTCACCGACGTGTATCTTGAGGTCCTCCAGCAACTGAGCTGGCATGTCTAGGCTTACCTTAGGCATGCTTTGGCCACTTTAGGAGAGCATATCAAGGTATTCGTATGCTATTACCAGAGTAATATTGCGATTGACGCCCTTTTGTGAATAAATTCATGCGCTCAAGATAGAGATGCAACCAAGTCTTCACGCTTGAATTGACGAGCAGCATACCATGCTGCAAAGCCGGCATACAATGCACTCGAGATTGCCCAAATAGCCACGTGATCAACAATAATACGGTCGAGTAATAATTCCCTCATTGCGAGTAGGATATTGACTAGTGGTACTGCATACCACCAGGACTCGACTCCGTCGAGGTTGATGATTTGGGTGAATAATGCAGGGAAAATGATAATCAAAATCGCTGGACCCAATAGGGTTCCAGCCTCTTTCACACTATGCGCTTTCATGGCGATTGCTAATTCAAATGCTACAACCATTACTGCGAAGATAACTACCGCGAATAGGAGCAGCAGACCTGCTCCAAGAGATATTGTCGGTACTCCAAGAGAAGTTGCCGACGCGAGATATGTAATCGCAAATATCAACCCACCAATCTGCAATCCTACACCCACACTCGTAATCGTAGCCACTGCTAACCATTTACCAGCAAGTAGTTCGATTCGGGTACATGGCAGGCATAGTAAGGCCTCAAGCGTCCCTCTTTCACGTTCTCCTGCCGTCATATCAATGGCGGGTTGTATTGCGCTAGTTGCAGTCCAAATGGCCAGAACCATCGGAATGAACATCGAAAGCGCAAGACCAGCCTTTTCTCCGCTTGTTGCGGCGTTGGCTGCATCCTCATCTCCTTCCCATCGTACTGGGTCAAGAGTTTCCTCTGGGTCCAAACCTGCATCGGTCAATGTTCTATTGATGACAGATTGCTCCCAATAATACAATTCAGTAAGTATTCTACTTCGTGCTTCTCGTGAATGCTCAGAGGTTGATAATTGGATTACCGAGTAATTCCAGGTGTCATCTCCTGTTTGCTTCAACCGGAGAATAGCGTCGACTTCACCACTTCGTAATCTTTCGATATCAGATGAGGGGTCGGATAGATTTTCCATATCAACAGGGAATGTACCCATCGTTATGTCCAATTTTTGTTCGCTTAATGACGTGTTTAGTTCATCGTCAAAAGCGCCTTGCCACTCCACATCTAATCGCAGCGCATCAAGCTCTGCTGCTTCGCTTTCCAGCAATAATGGAAGAGCGATAAATAGAATTGGAAATAATAGTAGAGGAATCAGAATTATCGCAATTAGAGTTCTCCAATCACGAACGAACTCGACAATCTCTTTCTTAGCAATACTACGAATGGTACGGAATGAATTACTCATCTTCGCCCACCTCCACAGCAGGTGTACGGCCAGTTAGGAATAGCCTCCACCATCTTGCAATACGCCCTTCTTTCTGGTTATCCTCAGAACGGGACCGTGCCTTATCGCTAGTCAGAGCAACATAGGCATCCTCTAGGCTTTCCTTGCCGGTTTGGCCCATCAAATCCTCAGGCGAGCCATCTGCACGAACTGTACCGTTGTGTACGATAATAATGCGGTCACATACTTGGCGTGCTTCAGCCAGATGGTGAGTAGAATAGATCACAGTACCTCCTTCGTCACGTAATTTACCAACAAGTGACCTAACTGTCCGGGCACTTGTCACATCAAGGCCAGCAGTAGGCTCATCGAGAAGAAGGATGTCTGGTCCGTGTGCAAGCGCTCGCAAGAGTGCAGTTTTTTGGCGCATACCTCTGCTGAATCCTTTGGTATGTCGGCCAAGTGAATCCTCAATTGACAGAAGTTTGGCAAAATGCGCAGTACGATTCCAAGCGACCTCATCATCAATACCGTGTATTCGGGAGTGGAATCTAATATTCTCCCATGCAGTTAGGCGATGATACAATCCTGTAGCTTCGGGGACAACTCCGAGTTTAGAACGCATATTGGTAACAGGCAAGCCTTGGAATGTGATTGAACCATTAGTGGGCTCCATTACTCCAGCCATCAGTCGCAAGAGCGTGGTCTTCCCAGCGCCATTCCCACCGACTAATCCGATAACCTGACCTGAATTAATCTCAAGATCGATGAGGGATAAAGCCTCGACATCACCAAAGTGTTTGGCAACCCCTTCGATACTCAGAAGAGCGTCTGCCATAAGGCTCGCTCACCTTCCACCTTCAACAGCCTTGTCCAAACCAGGGTGTTTCTCTTCGAGTCTATCGGCTCTTCCCACTTGTTGGTGAAGTAAATCCTGAACTTCCTTTTGTGAAACTCCCATATCGATGTGATTGGCAATCATTTCTAGTGCTCCTTGAATGGCACCAGCATCTAGGAATGCATCATTGGTAATCAAGTCGTCATGAAGACATTGTTCCAACCTAGAAACGACGTATTCGGATTCACCTCTGACATGAGGTGCATCTAGATGCGGATGGTCGATTAGTCTGTCAAGGCAGGTACGCATCAAATAGCGGCCAGACTATACACCTATGAGTGCTTCTGAAAGCAATATTCACTTTTCAGTAAGTTCGACCAGAACTCCACCTGTGCTCTTAGGGTGGACAAATGCAATCTTCGCGCCATGAGCGCCAATTTTAGGCACGGAATCTATCATTCTAATTCCGTTCTCCAGAAGATAGGAGATCATATTCTCAAGATTCTCTACTCTGAAACAAACTTGCTGAACTCCTGGACCTCTTGAAGCGAGGAAACGACCAACGGGTGTATCTTCTCCAGTTGGTTCAAGTAACTCGATCATTGGAGCGCTAGGATTATCATTTGATGTAGCAAAGAATCGCGTAGTGACTCCTTGTTCGTCAACTCTGGCATCCGTTTCACCTTGGCTTAATCCAATTAGGCGCCAAAAATTACTAGCGGCTTCCAAGTCATCGCAGGCGATTCCGATATGGTCAAGATAAACTTTCATTTCTATACCCCCGATGGTGCCATCCATGTGCCAAAAATTTCCTTCATGGCATTCATTATCTCTCCCAAGGTGCAATCCGCCTTGAGAGCATTTACTACGAGAGGGAATAGATTTTCATCGGTTTTCGCCCCATTGGTTATGGCTTCCAATGCGGCCATTGCCTCATCATTATTCCTGTTTGAACGGAGATTTGCCAACTTGGATTTCTGCCTCTCACCGAGAGTTGGATCAGGCTTCAATAGTGGCGGCATACCCTCTTCTTCGAGGAGTCCATGATTTACACCTACGATAAGGCGGTCTCCGCTTTCTACCTGCGATTGATGACTCCATGCCGACTCGTGAATCTCACGTTGTTGGTGTCCGGCTTCTATGGCGGCCATAGCACCCCCGAGTTTTTCAATTTCGAGAATCTGTTCCATGGCTTGTGAATAGATTGTATCTGTTAACTCCTCTACGAGGTAAGATCCTCCTAATGGGTCAACAACATTTGCAGCGCCACTTTCTTCAGCGATAATTTGCTGTGTACGCAATGCTACTGTAGCACTTTCTTCAGTAGGAAGTCCAAGTGCTTCGTCATAGGAATTAGTGTGCAGGCTTTGAGTTCCACCGCAAACAGCAGCTAATGCCTGAATTGTCACACGGGCAATATTGTTGAGCGGCTGTTGGGCTGTAAGTGAAACTCCTGCGACCTGAGTATGGAATCTCAGCATCGCACTTTTTGGGTCGGAAGGTGAATATCGTGTTGTGATTAAATCGTGCCATAATCGTCGTGCTGCACGGAATTTACTCGCCTCTTCAAAGAAGTCATTATGGCAATTGAAAAAGAAGGAAATACGTGGCGCAAATATGTCAATATCAAGTCCCTTTTCAACTGCGGCCTCAACATATGCCAAGGCGTTTGCAAGGGTGAAGGCGACCTCCTGTACTGCAGTTGAACCGGCTTCCCTAATGTGATAACCAGAGATTGAAATCGTATTCCAGGCTGGAATATTTTCTGCGCAATGTTCGAAAACATCGGTAATCAGTCGCATTGAAGGAGATGGTGGGAACACATATGTTCCTCTTGCAATATACTCCTTCAGGATGTCATTTTGAATAGTCCCCCTTACCTCTTCTTGACTAACACCTTGTTCTTCAGCGATTGCTACATACATTGCAAGTAGAACCATTGCTGGAGAATTAATGGTCATCGATGTAGAAACTTTGTCCAGTGGAATTCCAGATAGTAGAGTTCTCATGTCGTCCAGGCAAGAAATCGACACTCCTACTTTGCCGACTTCTCCTTCACTCAGTTCGTCATCCGCATCCAATCCCAATTGCGTGGGTAGATCAAAAGCAACAGACAGCCCCTTCTGCCCTCTTTCAAGGAGTAATTTGAAGCGTTCATTTGTTTCTTCAGCACTACTGAAACCAGCATATTGGCGCATGGTCCACAAGCGTGAACGGTACATCGTATCGTAAATTCCGCGAGTATATGGAGGTGAACCTGCTTCATCAGGTCCAGAAATCCGAGGGAGTTCAATACCCCCTAGGGTCTGCCAATCTTCCCGTCGCTGGCCAGCCATTCGGCTTATCTCCATCAGTGGTGGTGTCCACCCGGTCCATGAGCATGACCGTGGGCAACCTCATCTTCGGTAGCATCTCTGAGGTCAACAACCTCGACGCTGAAGTGTAGTGTTTTTCCTGCAAGTTTGTGATTAAAATCAACCTTTACAGAGTCGCCTTCCACTTCTATGACTGTAAATGGGCCTGCATCACTCATTAGAACCATACCTGCTTCTGGAGTAATGTCTCCGAACATATTTGCTTCAACAGAAACGATACCTTCCTCATCATACTCACCATATGCATCCTCAGGTGCTAGTGTAAATTCGACTTTATCGCCAACTTTAGCACCCATTAATGCGGCCTCAAAACCAGGAATCATTTGCTTGTGTCCCACGAGGAAGGTGAGAGGGTCACGATCCACGCTTGAATCGAAGGTCTCACCGGAGTCGGGAAGTGTGCCTGTATAGTGGACTGTTGCCACCTTATCTTGTCCAATTTCTGTCATATCAATCATCTCTTTGTTGTATATTTTCGAACTAACTTTCGGAATTCATCTGCGATATCCTTAGGGATTATGAGTTCAGCTTCTTTTTGGTCGATGAATTCAATAGCATCTTCAACACCGATCCTTTCGCCCTTAGCCCAAATTTGTCCTAGTACATTTGAGCGATGTTCTTCGCTAATTTCTGAATTATCAAGCAAGTCCTTTGCAACATACTTGTACTCCAGATATTTGCGACGGTCGAGTTTACGAGTTTGAGGTTGTCTTCCCCCTCCACGCTTGTCTCCAGGGCGCCTTCGCTTTGGCCTTCTGTCAGACTTTATGGGAGCGGTCTTAATCGTCTTGAATACATTAGCAACCGCTGGTCTTAATTCAGGTCTTTCTGGGAAAATAGGTTCCATTAGCTCCTCAATTTCAAGTTCTTCAACCTGAATCTCGGGTGCTGCAACGACTTCTTCAGTTTCGGCAACGACTTCTTTCTTATCATCAGCAGCCTTTGCAGCAAATGCTGCGGTTGCAGCGGACTTAGCGCGTAATTGTGCAAGCCTGTCCTCTCGTGTATCAGAAGTCTGGGGTATAGATGCTGGCGGAGGCGCGACCTTTGGTTGAGGTGAATTTTTGCGTGTAGGTTTTTTTTCTTTGACCTCTGCAGGAGCTGCGCTTGCTTTTTTAGCGTCTTCCTGACGTTTCTTCAAGGCTTCCATTGCAGCCTTTTGCTTCGCAGCAAGGTCATTCGAAGGTGCAACATTTTTCTGCTCAGGACGAGCACGTTGCGTCTTGTTACGAGATGCTTGTTGGTCTTTGCGAACTTTTGATTTTTGACTAGCATTGGGTGCAAAGGGATTGAATGGCTCATCCTTGCGCCTTCGCCTGTCCATGTTTCGGGGCACGTAGAGGCCCTTATGACCCTTGGCATATACTTAGGGCCATGAAACCGGAGTCTGGTCGGTTCTCATTTCTTGGTCAACACCACTTTCCATCAGTTCTGTGCGGCGTCCATGCTTAATTTCAAGCCACCCAAGACGGGCAATCATTGTGCCATTGTCAATGCAATACATACGTGGTGGAACATGACTCTTTGCTTCTCTTTCGCTACACATGATTTCACACATATCTCTGAGTCGTTGATTGCATGCAACACCACCGCCAAGTAATACCTCTGATTTGCCAGTGTGAGCAAGTGCTCTTTCCGCAACCTCGATACTAGCGGCAAATGCATGTTCTTGCAAACTCCAGCATACTGCCTCCAAGGGATTACCTTCGCGAATTAGTCTATTTGCAGCACCAAGAATACCAGAAAATGCAAGATCCATGCCATGAACTGCATATGGTAATTCCAAACCCTCAAGACTAGCATCGGGATGCTTCTTTAGCCACTCAAGAGCCTTTTTTTCCACAACAGGTCCACCCGGGAAAGGGATGCCCTGGCCCCGTGCAAATTTGTCGAGCATATTTCCAATTCCTATATCCAGAGTTTCACCTAGAACTCTGTATCTCCCATCTAAGCGGGCAATAACTTGGGTATTTCCTCCACTGACATATAGGAGGACAGGGTCATCACAACCACATTGTTCTCTACCAATTTCAATGTGGGCTACGCAATGATTAACTCCAATCAAATCGACATCTAGGTGAGAGGAAATCGCTCTTGCAGCAGCGGCTCCCGTACGAAGACAAGGACCCATCCCAGGTCCTTGTGAGTATGCAATTGTAGAAAGGTCACTGGATTTGAGGCCTTCACGAACAAGTAGTTCGCTCAATAAGCGTGTAGATTGCTCAACATGGTGGTCTGCGGCCTCTCTAGGATGAATTCCCCCCTCATCTGGACGTAAAGTATCTGATGATGAAGGCCGCGGTGTCCCATCTGGACCTACTAGGCCAAATGAAAAAGTATGGGCTGTGGACTCGATACCAAGTACCCAACCTTCGCCCATGATTGACTTCGCTGTACGCATATGCTATCAAACCCGATGCTATCTCGCCAAATACATGCAGAGGCTTCTAATCAATGCCGGCCCCATTGTCCACCTTGCGGGGGTGGGCTCCTTATCCGGCCATAGCATGGTCGATGAAGCCCATATTTTGCCCGAAGGAATGGGCATTTTAATCGATGGTCACACTATTTCAAAAATAGATGCTTCAGATGTCTTGCTTGCAGAATTCTCCGATGCCCTAGTGCATGACCTCGAGGGTAGGGCTGTCATCCCAGGACTCGTCGATTCACATGCACATCTTCTATGGGATGGCGATAGATCAAGAGAGGTCAGGTGGAAGCAACAAGGCCATACTTATCGTCAAATTTCCGAACTTGGAGGCGGCATCGCCTCAACAGTGTCGGAGACGCGAGAGGCCAGTGATGGCAGACTGGTCCACCTAGGTGTTGAAAGACTCCGGGAAGCATTGCATAATGGTACTACTCATCTCGAGGCCAAGAGTGGTTATGGTCTTGATACTGATAGTGAATTACGGCTTCTAAAGGTAGCAGAAAGCCTTGGTGCAGTCGAAGGATTACCTTCTCTAGATTTGACATGGCTGGGTGCCCACTCAGCCCCACCAGGAGGTAATTTGGATAGTTATGTAGAGGAAATATTGTCAGAGCAATTACCAGCTGTTCTTTCACAAGGAATCGCACGAAGTGCTGATGTTTTTTGTGAGCCAGGTTGGTTTAATCTCGAACAAACTGAGGACATATTACGCGCCTCAAGAGAAGGCGGATTAGACCTTAGATTACACATCGACGAATTTGAAGATGGAGGGGGCGGTCAGTTAGCAGCAGACCTAGAGGTTACCACCGCAGATCACGCACATTGGACCAATGAAGAGGCTCGACAATCGATGCATGACGCAGGAGTAAACACGGGATTCCTTCCCGGAACCCCATATGCGATGGGTGAGGAATTTCCACCATTCCGGCAATGCCTCGATGAAGGATGGACATGGTCATTTGCAAGTGATTTCAATCCCAACTGTAGGACTCTAAGCCTTCCTTTCCTCGCTTCAGTACTTGTTCAACGTAACGACATAGACCCACTAGCGGCTTTGGCGGCTTGCACACGAAATGCTGCAGAAACATCGCCTCATCCTTCGGGCTTAGCTCATGGGCGCATTGTAGAAGGAGGGATTGCAAATTTGAATATTATAGATGGTCCACATTGGGAGGCATGGTGCCTCCAACCAGGACATTCTCCATTCGCTATGACAATTCTCGAGGGTGACTTGATTTCCCATTAAACGCATAATAAAAGAAAATTACATTATTTACTTAGAGGAAGGATATTACTATGAAATCAAAGAGTGAGAAATATTGGCTGGAAACTGTAGTTTGTTCAGCGCGCCGTGGGACGGACGCGAGACTGATGCGAATGCTCGAAGCTCGACAAGCGCTTCGTAGTCGAACAGATGGTTGTATCAAAGCCTGGGTTTCGAGATCTATGGATGGCCAACCGATGTTCCTCGTACAGGCGATTTACGATAGTGAGGATTCGTGGCATGCTTGTGCCAAGATAGTCGCAGAGGAACTCGATACTCGAGATGGGGGAATCGAAGATCTACTTTCTGGACCTCCACTTGTCGGAATTTTTGCACTCGACCCCAAAGATGCTGAATAAGTGCCTAGAACCGTCATCCTAAGAGTCGCATAACATACATTATGCGACATGGACAAAAACCCGGTTTTGCAAAATAGTACTCAGTACAGCGTTTAGGTGCTCTGAAATTCAATAAAACGGTAAATCACCCCAAAAGGTAGGGGGTTTGAGGGTGATTTTTACGATTCTTTGCAGGGGGGGAAATGAGCAGAGAATTCATAATGACGATACTAGGTCGTCAGTTTGGTTCCCATGGCTGATGTTAGCGGATTCTGTTTGAAGTGCAAGACATATGGACCGATTAAGGATTCAAAGCTTGTTAAGATGAGCAACGGACGCACCAGGTGTGCTGGATTCTGCTCTGAGGATGGGTGTACTGGTAAGATTTCTAAAATCGTATCCTGAAACCCTGACCGATTCGGATATATACCGAATCCATTTGGGAAATTTGCTAGGGCTCGTGGTCTAGGGGCTATGACGTCGCCTTGACATGGCGAAGATCGAGAGTTCAATTCTCTCCGAGCCCACCTGCAATTATCCTTCATGCCTTGTGCAAACCACTTATTGATTTCACAATAAATACTTTTTGAAAAATAATTATCGGAATTACTGTTTAACTGGTGATTCAACAAAAATCAATCGTCCTCTATTATTTCAGAATCTGACACTTCTTGCTTCTCTGCTACAACAGGGGGGTCATCATCGACAAAACTGAAATCGGTTGAGCCACCGCTCCACCTCTTTACTGCAGCTTCATCTGCGTCAAAATCCTCATCAATAATTGCTGCATTAGGGTCTAATGAGTAGTCGCTGGGATTGGATTCTCTTGCACTAATTCGTGCCTCTGGAGGAGGTGCTTCTCTCTCCTCTAAATGGGCTCCAGAATGAAATGTTCCACACTCTGGACAGCGCGTAGTACCACGTTCAGAGATTGTGGCACAAACAGGGCACGCCTCTTTTCCAGCGAGTGAATCCAAGGGGTCTTGACCCATACTTAGCCTCACTAATCATCGTCCTCTAAGAACATATCATCCTGGTCGCCAGTGATCTCATCACCGTCATCAGTCTCGATTGTAACTGTTCCTTTATCGTCATCGAATTCGATAATTTCACCGAAGATTTCCTCATCATCGATTTCAAGTCCAATGCGATCTCCAATATCGATGTCATCGTCATCATCGTCATCATCATCGTCGTCATCGTCATCGTCGTCATCGTCGTCATCGTCGTCATCGTCGTCGTCGTCATCGTCGTCGTCGTCATCGTCGTCGTCGTCATCGTCGTCGTCATCGTCGTCGTCGTCATCGTCGTCGTCATCGTCGTCATCAGAATCATCCTCTTCGGATTCCTCTTCCTCAGAGCTATCATCGGAACCCTTTGCTAATTCTCGCAAGGCTGGAGCATGTTTGAG
>JASLKC010000058.1 GCA_030747785.1 Candidatus Poseidoniaceae archaeon
TTGGCACGATGTTCCCGAATGGTATGAAGAAAAAAGAAGCATGTTGCGCCTATCCCACTTTGATGCAGGCGTGAATTACCACGACCTTGCAACATGCAATGACATGAGTGGTATTGCAATTACCCCAACAATGTATGACGGTAGAGGGTCGATATGCCATTGGTCTGAAGCCATGTCAATACCTGTAGAGGACCTTTCTTTTGGAGTAAACATACCCACACTGATAACTGCAATTTTCCATGGCGGAACAAATGCATTTGCTGCCTTTGAGGGATGGGTTGATCAGTGCATTTCTCGCTTTGAACAATACAAAGCAATGCGAGTGCTGGTCGCCTTAGCAATATTAGGAGTGAATCCAAAGAGGATAGTTCAATGCCGCCGAATAATTGCTGAAATAAATCATGAATCTCCATTACTATCGTCAGAAACTGTGAATGGGCAT
Organism: Candidatus Poseidoniaceae archaeon; assembly: GCA_030747785.1. Taxonomy (GTDB): domain Archaea; phylum Thermoplasmatota; class Poseidoniia; order Poseidoniales; family Poseidoniaceae; genus MGIIa-K1. The sequence continues at coordinate 443 of JASLKC010000058.1, forward strand.
AATGCTAATTTCCTTGGTGGACAATGGCGTACTTTGCGTTCGAGAACTGTACAACCATCGATGTTCTCCGAATGGTTTTCGCCGATGAATTCTGTGATGCCATTGGCTCGACTAGATTTAGAAATATGGCTCAACTGCATAGAAGATATTTCGATAATTGGTATTGACGTAGTTACTGGTAGATTCCGCTCAAGCATTCGTGGACCCGTGTGCAAAGACCCGCGTATTCGTGACCTAGTGATGTCGGTTATTGCTGCCATTGACCACCAAAGACCTCCTGGTGAATCTCACTCTCGTTTACAGGAAATAGTTGCTGGAATCTATACTGATGAAAGGTTAGTGAATGAGCCTCATTGTTGTGAATTCTTAATTCATCACCTCGACCGGGCTACTTTTCTTGGGAAGGAAGTTATTAAGATATTTACAAAAAATATCATAGCTTCAAAGATTCCAGAATGGTGCAAGGTATGCCTCATGTGGGCATTAATCGATAAGCACGATTCTTCATTGGTAAGATTGGCTTTACTTCGACTGAAGTCTTCATCCAAACTATCAATGACAATGGCAAAAAAAACGCATTACGTTGCAGTAGCCGGACGAAAAGCGTTTGAAACTGGAAAGGCTACAAGGCCGGAGTGGCCGTACTTAGAAACTTGGAGGAATTAATATGCAAATTGGCGAATATGAAAATGGAATGGCGCAAGCAACTACTGTAAGCAAAGCAAAGAGGATACTTGAACATCAACTCGATATCCTTTGGTCTGCACCTGAAAAAGCTAATCTAGTTCCCCCGTTGATGATTTGGGGCCCTCCTGGAATCGGCAAGAGTACATTCATTCGAGACGTATGTGAACTCAATGAAATCGGATTCATTGATGTACGTTTAGCTCAACGCGAACCTGTTGATATTCGTGGACTCCCGGTGCCAAGAGATGACAAACAAGGAATCGACTGGATTGTTTCATCGGAATGGCCACGCAAGGGTCAGAAAGACACTCCCGAGCATGGTATCATTCTGTTCGACGAAATTACTGCTGCGGACCCAACATTGCAGGTTGCTGCGTACGAATTTATCCTCGATAGGCGCTTAGGGCAACTCTACGAAGTACCAGAAGGATGGTACATTGTTGCAGCAGGTAACCGAACTTGTGATTCGTCTGTTTCAAGAACTATGTCTAGTGCACTGGCAAATCGCTTTTGCCACCTTGAAGTCCGCGCAGATTCCAAATCTTGGCTTGAATGGGCTATTGCAAAGGGAGTTGATCATCGTGTCACTGGCTTCATCAGATTTGCACCTCAACATCTTTTCAATATGGATGGAAATCGCGAACGTGGTTGGCCGAGTCCTCGCTCTTGGGAACGGGTTGGTCTTGAACTAGAAATGGCCAAAGCACGTGGCCTTGACTCCTCACTGACAAATCTCATTATCGAAGGCCTTGTTGGTCAAGGTGCTGCGATTGAATTCATCGGATATCTGCAATGGAACGAAAGTATTCCCGATGTCGGTGAGATGCTAAGATGTAACATCGAAGTTGAGATTCCAGAACGAGCTGACCAACGATATGCGATGCTTTCTGCAATCATTCATCATATGAGGCAGGCCAATTCGCCTGAATTACTTCTCGATGGTTTATTCGAAATTCTATTGGAATTAACAGCAGATTGGGTACAACTGATTCACCACGATTTTGCCCTAGCCATGGATGCAGATGGCAAGACTGAACTCGTTATTGCCTTCTTTGAACACCCAGCGCATTCATTGATTGAAGACATGATTTTTGTTTGAGGTGAAAGTATGGCCAAAAAGAAGGACAAATCCGATATCATTGTGGTTGGGCCCAATAAAGAAGATGAAACAGCAAAGCAGGTTGGATTAGAGTCCTGGAGTATTGACAGAATGACTATGATGTCATGGCGCCCATTCATCGGAACTCTAGCGATGAGTCTTGAATTAATTCCAGTTGTAGATCATCGTTGCGCTACTGCATGTACTGATGGGAAGCGTATTTTCTTTAATCCACATTTCATATTGGGGATGGATGAAGATAAGCGCTTGACCATATTAGCACATGAAATATGGCACTGCGCTATGAGTCATTTTACAAGACAGAATGGACGTATCGAAGACCATACCTCATGGAACCATGCTATCGATCATGAAGTCAATTCCTTACTAGAAGATGATGGATTTATTATTCCAAATGGGGCTGTACTATACAGGCAACACAAGGGGAAATCTGCAGAGCAGGTGTATGAACTCATTAAGAACCTTGAAATTGAAATTAAGGGCCAAGTGATGGACGAACATATCTTGGATGATGCTGCTACTCCTGATACTTCTGGGAAAAATGGGTATGGAACTATCGAGAACTGTGGTGATGATAATGGGCAAATCACCATCAAGGTAGATGGAGACTTCCGACCTCGACGAACAGACGATATCTGGAAGGAATGGAGAGCCAAAGTGATGTCTGCTGCTCAACAATGTCAAGGGCGCGGGGTGGATATGGAAAATTATTCACAACAACTCGATGAAATGTTTGAGTCGAGAGTGCCCTGGCGTGAGTTGCTTCGTCAATTTCTCACTCCAATGTTTGGCTGTACTAGGAAATGGTTGCCGCCTAATCGCAGGTATGTCTACAAGCGGGTATACTTGCCTTCAATACAAAAGCAAAAACAACTCCGTATTGCAGTTGTAATCGATACTAGCGGTAGTACCTCTGGTGATATCGTGCGCACATTCATGTCGGAGCTCGTAGGACTGCTATCCTCCTTCGGTGCTTACGAGCTCCGGCTGATTCAATGTGATATGCATATTCACGAGGATAGTACCTATGACCTTTACAATCCATTTGACCCAAGTAAATTCAGATTGAAGGGAGGAGGAGGTACCGACCTTCGCCCCCCATTCGATTTAGTAGAGGAAAATGGTGAACCCCCAGAGGTATTGATTTTCATGACTGATGGATATGGCCCCGCACCAAAACGCGCACCTGCATTCCCTGTGTTATGGGCGGTGATTGAAGGGGGAGTTAAGCCTGTCAAGTGGGGACAAGAGATTGAAATGCCCCTAGGAACGGGGAAGGGTGGGTTACATGCCTGATGATGCAACAGATGATGACGATATAGCACATAATATTGCATTAGTAGAAGCGTGCCGTGGAGAAACCGAGGCATTTCTGTCTAGCAAGTGGGTTGGATGTTTTAATTGCATTACTGTGTTTCCTCCAAGAGTTGCAGTCTGGAAAAGAGTCGCACCCCATAGGTGGGAAATACTCTGCCCTCGATGTGGTGCTAAGCACCTACTTGGAGATGCTCTGGGACTGGAAATTTCTGCTAAATTATTAGAGCAAATTAATTCCATTTTGATAGGTAAACGGTCGATGCCTCACGGGCTAAACCGGTTAAATTACAATTGGCAAAGACGAGTAATGCGCCGAGCCAATCCCCCATATTAACTACTGAACTGCATTATTAGGAAAAATCTGGCTTTCTTTTCTCCAAGAACGCCCTAACTCCTTCTGCAAATTCTTCAGTTGTTCCTGCGGCTTCGATGAGTGTTCTCTCGTGTGTGAGATGAGTCTCAAGGTCGTTTATGTTCTGAGTTAACAGAAGATGCTTGGTCGCTTCCTTGGTATGGCTACCCCACTGTGACCAAGTCTTTGCGACATGTATTGCTCGCGCTAGCAAATTATCAGCAGCGACAACCTGATCGATGGCACCTAAGTGACATGCTTCCGAGGCATCCCAAACCTGATTCTCGAGGAAGAAGCGCCGTGCTACTTGCTCACCGACTAAGCGTGGTAGAAGCCAAGTTGTGCCACCATCCGGTGAGAGCCCCATGCCTGCATAAGATGCTGCCATCTTTCCTTCAGGCGAAGCGATTCTCGCATCACAAGCGAGAGCAAGCCCGAGACCACCTCCGGCAGATGCGCCGTTAAGAGCGGCGACAAAGATAGTTGACGATGTTCTCATCTTCAGTAAAAGGGGATGAAGAATTCCTGTGAGTTCTCTGATTAGTTCCACACTATCACCATCATCAATCGATTTCTGGAAAGCATTGATGTCTGCACCAGCAGAGAAGAATTTACCTTCACCGGTAATGACTACTGCTTTTTCACCCATCAGTGAATTCACTGCATCTGCAATCTTCGGCAAAAATTCCCTGCTGAATGACTTAGTTGCACTACCGCCTGTGAGGCGGAGTACCTTGACCCCATCCACATCTTCGATGTTCATGAGAATCACAACTTGACGTTGACATTCTTGACCTTGGTATAGAAACGAAGTGCATCTTGACTTTGCTCCACTCCAATACCCGATTGCTTCCAACCGGTGAAGGCTGTCTGTGGGAAAGTGATTGGATATTCATTAATCGAAACCATTCCACTTTCTACATCATGAGCAAAACGATGTGCTCTGGACAAGTTGTTGGTCCAAATTCCGTTTAGCAAACCGAACGGAGTATCATTCGCCAAAGCAAGAGCCTCTGAATCATCAGTAAATGTGGTAACTGCTAGAACCGGTCCGAATAATTCCTCCTGGAATAGTAGATTATCGCTTGAAACTCCCGTGACCACTGTTGCTTCCATAAATGCCCCATCACGATCGAGTGCATTTCCTCCACATACAACCTCGCCGCCTTCAGCGAGGCCTTTGGCTAACATGTCAAGCACATCATCACGGTGAGATGTATGAACCATACTTCCCATACGAACGCCCTCTTCCATTCCTGGTCCAACTGGCCACTTGCTGATTTCAGCAACGATTGCTTCGACCAATTCATCGTGAACATCCTCGTGAACGATTAGTCGGGAACCTGCCCAACACATCTGTCCAGCATTCATGAATATTCCAAAGCAAATCGCTTTTGCACAATGGCGGAGATTAGCATCAGGAAATACGATATTTGCTCCTTTGCCACCGAGTTCAAGGGTTACTGGAGTGAGATTCTCACTTGCCTTAGCCATAACCGCTTGTCCAGTTGGCACCCCACCGGTTAGTATGATTCCGTCAACACCAGAATGGCCTGCTAAAGCATCTCCAATCAAACTGCCAGAACCGGTAATCACCTGAAGAACGCCAGATGGCAAACCGACTTCAGCCTCTTCCATCGCCTTTGCCCATGCAAGCAATGAGAGTGGTGTCCATGAGGCTGGCTTGGAGATAACTGTGCATCCAGCAGCAAGAGCTGGGGCGATTGAGCGAATAGCCAATTGAAGTGGGAAATTCCATGGTACAATGTGTGCTGTTACACCAAGTGGTTGGCGTAATGTGTAGTTCAAACGGTTACCTGGAACTGGAATTGTACTACCTTCGATTTTATCAGATAAACCTGCGAAGTACTCTAGGGTCCATGCTCCGTAACGAATTTCACTGAGAGCCTCTCTGAATGTTTTACCATTATTGGATGACTCAAGGGCTGCAAGCGACTTGGCATTTGCATAGGTTGCTGCAGCCATTTTGTTCAAAATACGTCCTCGTTGTGCTGGGTCCATCAATGCCCAGTCTTTGCTCTTGAGGGCTTCTTTCGACGCGGCAACACAGCGGTCAACATCGGCAATAGTTGCCTTAGGAACCGCTGTAATTATTTCTCCAGTAGCAGGATTGTGTACATCACCTGTTCCTCCATCCTCAGCATCGCACCACTCTCCTGCGATTAGCATCTGTTCGGTCGCCATGCTTGGGGCGAAGAGGAACCTGCTCAAAGCCTCTCGCATCGAGGGAGGTGTTGATTAGCGAGGGTGCTTAGCACCCTCTCATGGCGCAGCGCATTGGCATCGCTGAGGCGACCACTACCGCTGTCACTGGTAAACCGCCAATGCTGGTGTTAATCTCTGGAGCAACTGGAGTGGGAAAATCAACCACTGCAGTCAAACTCGCACACTCCCGTTCATTCTCTCGTTTGCTCTCTACCGATGCGGTTAGAGAGGTCATGCGAGTGATGGACAAAGATGGCCATGGACCGCTTCATCGGTCTTCATTCAGTAGAGGGGAAGCAGGGGATGCAGTTCTTGACTGGCAAGATACCTGTACCGCTGTTGAAGCAGGCGTTCTAGCCACAATTGAACGTGCTCGAAGAGAAGGTATTGACCTTGTTCTCGAAGGAGTTCACCTTGAGCCAAGTGCTAGATTACTCAGATCTTGGACTGAAGCAGGAGGAATTGCTATTGGAGTAGTAATGCATGTTGATGATGAAAAGCAACATGCCTCTTTCCTCAAGCAAAGAGAGAGTCATTCATTCCGTAATGCTGAGAGGTATATTTCCGCATTGCCAAGAATTCGAGCGATTCAAGAAGCATTACTCGACAAAGCAAAAATTGCATATTGGCATACTTTGGACCCGACAAGGGTTGAAAATTCTCTTGAGAGAATCCATCACTGGATGGACCTCGCTTGGAATGAATGGCGCAAATCACATTGATTATTCATCGAGATTTATGGTGAACTCGATTGAGTTTTCAAGCATTGAATTTCTATCAGCAGCACCCAATTCACAATTTACTGTGATTATGCCATCTAACTCACTAACTGTAATATCGAGAAGTTTGAGTTCCACTCCTCTAATCTCACCATGGTGCAAGATGTCGTCGTGTAACGAAGCCATCGCTTTCTCAACACTCTCTATTTCAGATAACCCACCATCATACCAGATTTGGGCTCTGTCGTAAGTCAATGCAGGCAAAGAGTCCACAATTTCTGCCGAAGCGGTGATTGTAGTATCGCCCGCAGGGTCATGCGGCATTGCAATACCTGCCATCTTTACTCCAAAAATAGCCATTGAGAGAAGGGACATCATCAGTACCATTCCTGTTGCCAAGAGCATTTGACCTTCATCATCCCGCTCAGATAACATCACTCGCCACCTCCTCGAGTCCAAACATCAAGTGAAACTGTCCACAAGTGGTCATCAACTGCAACTAGTGAATGTGTAGTAATTGTACGACCAGCAGGGGTTCCGACTTCTCCTGCGGGATGGCTAGTTCCTGAATCACGGGCTAGCCAACAATTTCCTTCGTAACCACTTGTTATCGCACCTTGGATTAATTCGCACGCTGCGTCCTCATCACCATTGGAAAGTAATTCTGCAAGTCTGGAATCATACTCGCCTCCCTGGGAGGTAATTCCAAGGCCATACCTAATGGCATCTTGACCAGCGAATTCCATACTTGCATCGATAGACTGTGATGGAGAATCTGGAACTTGGATTTGGATTAGAAAGGTTGCTGACATGAAAAAGAGCCAAAATAGTGTCAACATCTCAAGGATGTGAACTTGTCCTGAGTCGTCATCGTGCAACCCTTTCACCTCATGGTCTGAATACACCAGCTGAGACATTGAAGCCTGGCAAGGTTGTAATTCCAATGAGGTCGGGCGTGTATACAATGAAATTGAAACATAGTAAGGAAAGAAGAATCATCAATCCAGCATGCTTCATTCCACTGCTAAATCTTCCAGTTGCCATTAGCCCCGCCATATTTCCATTGCCCAATGCCTGCATTGTCACTCCATAATAGAAAATTGTCAGGAAGAACAATGGCTCAATGTTTCGGATGACCATGTTTCCAATCGCAGCACCGCCGCTCTCTCCTCCTTCACTCGGTTCGGAATTTGAACCCGCAATAGCAGGGATGAAAACCTTAGCAAGAACGACGATAACTCCCAAGAATACACCATATGAAGTCCAAATGACCGAAATATAAGATGCAATTGAGCGTATTCGTTCACGTTCTAGGAATTTGATTTCACGACTGTCATTTGCTGCAGTAACAAGAATATCAGAAATTTTTCCTCCAGCGCGATTAGCCTCTGAAATCAAGGAGATAGCACGTCTGACAAGTGGGGTGCCAACTCGTTCTGCGAACATATGAATGACATCGGAAAATGCAACACCCCAACTCAATTGGTCACTCATTTTCTTTACTTCATCGTTCAAGGCACCGTATTCAGATTTCGCCAACGTTTGAACCGCTACAGTCATTGACAAACCCCCCTTCCAATACTCTGCAAGATCCCGTAAGAAATCTGGGAATTTCTCTTCCATATCGTTAATTCTTGTCTTCACGCGATCCCAATAGAAAGAAGCTGGCCAGAAACACATGAAAAATCCAAATCCGAAGAAATTGAGGAAAATGGTAGGCCTCAAACTTACTCCACCTAGATTTACTTCTGGACCAATCCAAAGCGATTTGTTATTGATGTACTCCGGAGTACCATCAAAGTAATCCATCTCGAAGCGATATGTTGCAGAGTTGATTTCCTCATTTGACATAATTACAACAGAATACATATTCCCTACTTCCATATTCTCAACATGGAGGTGACATTTGTCATTCTCATCGTGACTGTTTCCATCATGTCTCGCGACTACTTGCCCATCGATATCGTGGATTCTAAACGAATAATCTGCGGGTAGAGAAGAATCGATATTACATGTAGCCGTAAATGGTTGTACTGGAGGAGCAGCGCCATTTAATTCAGATATATTGCGCCCGGGTACATCGAAATATTGTCCTTGCTCTCTAAACTCAATCCATGGTTCGAGAGATTCATAGACAATTGGAGTTGCTTCATCCTCCAACATGGGACAAGTATCATTCAAGGTAGGGGTTAGTTCTACTGAAGAATCGAACCCGCAGGCTAGATTTACGAATAATGGTTGACCATTTGGTGATGTAGTAAAGTGAGAGTTGGTAATCCAGAATCCAAAGCAACCTAAACCAATGAATCCACATACCATCAAAATAGCATAGAGTTTTGTCATAGTAGAGTCATTCTTAGGAAGGTCGAGATCTACGATGATTTTGTTCTTCTTTTTGCGCGCCATATTCTCACCTCCTCACATTTTTTGCTCTTCACTGGATGACCAAACTAAGAATGCGAACATTACATGGATTAATGGCAATACCAATAGTACAACCAGATACAGAGTTCCTTCGCTCATTTGGGCACCACGGCCACTGACCCAGAACATAATTACGAGCATGACAATCAGGAAGAGAGGCATTGCTACAGCAACCACAACATAAGACTCAGCCAACATTGCCAGAGATTCTAGGAACTCGTGTAATCGCGTTCGATTCTCACGCATATAGTGCTCAGCACGATTAAGGAAGTACAACTTTAGTGAGCCTCCGGCTGTTAATGTTCCAACCATTCCCTGGAAGAACTCCGTCATCCAGGGAGATGCTGCACGGTCAACCGACATCTTCATCGCGGTAAGCAAATCAAATCCTAGAAGACTCACATCGCGATAAATCATAGCTGAATCATATGCAATCTCGCCATATATATCTCCATTCATTGCCAGTGATCTGAAAATTTTGTGTGGAGTCGCGTTTGCAGCAGCCATCGCTGCAGTATATGATGCGGCATACGGCAAGTATTTCTCCAAAGCAACCCCTCTTGTATGTGCTGATCTGGCGGCCCCTTTCTTCAGATATTTGAATACGAAAAATGGTATCACTGGACCGAAAATTATCGGAATCAGTGTTTCAACCCAATCTGGAAATTCAAGGTAGGTAAAATAGGGGCATCCATTAGCAGGTAATGTTGTATCAATTAAATCCTCATTCCAATATTCCCATACGAAACACGCTTCTGCAGTAGATTCATCTGGCAATGACTCATAATAATCTACAAATCCAATAACTGGGAAGAAGAAGGCTAAATTGACTAGGATACAAAAAATCACTACTAGAACCGTGAGCATGAAATTTTGAGCCAAAAACACCTCTGGCATCATTGGCATGTTTCCCTTTACTAGATCGTCACTAAGTTCTGTATCTTCTCGGGCCCGCTTCTTGAAAAAACCACCTACTAAGCGGTGACAAATTTTCTGCCAGGCGGTTAACTCCATCCATTATCCCTTCCCAAACATCAAATCCAGAATTCATTTCAGCGCATTCCATCAACTCTTGCGAGAATCTCGTGTGGCCTAACATAGTACTCCGTGATAATTTGGCTGACCTGATCGGCCTTGCGGATGTCATTGAGCACCATCCACTCGAGTATACGCTTACGGGTTCGAAGTTCCCTTCTCATATCCTCTTGACTATAATTGATCTTAACCATAATCTTCTCTAAAACATATGATTTTCCAGAGAATATGAAATCGTCATTAGCAACATTCCATCGGAAAACCTCGTTCGTGATGACTTCCATTGAGTTTGGATCGATACCAACAATTTCGACAATCTGCTTTGAACGTCGAACACGGCGTCCATTAATTCTGGTCTGAATTTGAATCACACAAGCCTCAAGAGCAGGAAGGAGAACACGCGGGATATCAATCGGTTTATTCTCAAGTCGGTGGACTAGAGAAGGTACTGAATCAGCGTGAACTGTCGAATATGCGCAGTGGCCTGTTGCCATTGCTTGGAATAGAACATATGCTTCTGCACCACGAATCTCTCCAACAATGATGTACTCAGGTCGCTCACGAAGAGCTGCTTTTAGAAGTTCGAATTCACCGATTTCACCCTCGGAGGATTCTCCACCGAATCCTTGACGAGTTAGACCTGGAACCCAATTTGGTTGTGGAATGTTAACTTCACGAGTTGACTCGATACTGACAATCTTCATCTGCCAAGGTATGAAAATACACATCGCGTTTAGAGTGGTAGTCTTACCAGATGCTGTACCACCTACGAAGAGCATAGGAACTTCATTCTGGAATGAAATCCACAAATATGCGCCCATCAAAGATGACAAGGTGCGGAATGCAATGATATCACAAGGTGAGAACGGATCATCCTTGAAACGACGAATACAGAAAGCTGAACCTCTCGTCGAAACCTCTCGACCGAGTTTCATAACAATTCTAGAACCATCCATCAATGTAGCATCGAGAAGTGGATCTGCAACTGAAATGTGTTTACCGCAACGTTGTGCTAATTTGATCACATAACTTTCGAGTTCGTCATCGGTATCCCAAGAACATGTAGTTTCGACAGACTCAAATTTCCGATGATAAGCGAAAATTGGAACCCCAGTTCCATCGCACGATACGTCCTCAACGTTAGCATCATTCATCAGAACGTCCATCTTTCCATATCCTACCATATCTCGTCTAAGATAATAGAAAAGTTTGGACTTAGATTTCTTGTTAATCTTCATCCCATAGGCCTTGATTACCTTATCCATTGCCGTTCTAAGATAGGCAATAGGGTCGGAATCAATCTCCTCGATATTTGCAGTTAATGAACGGATGAAAATATCCAATAATTCATCTCGCCACTCCTGTTCTTTCTTATTGAGGGGAGGTTCGATGATTTGGTAAACAATGTTGAGAGAGCGCTTATCACGAACGATTCGTGCAAAGGCATGAGGTGGCATGACGGGGTACTTGTCGAGTTCATCATACTGTGCTCTCTGTTGACCTCGTTGGCGCTTCTGGCCTCCTCCTCCCTTTCTCGCCATGTACACGACACCCCCTGTAGCATCCTCTTCACGGTCAATCGTCGGTTATGACCTTGTCTATGTGTAGGGGGCCCTACGGGCCCACTCACAGGGATGTTAGCCAATCCGAGACAAGAATGGTGAATTCTGTAATCTCCTGATTATTTGAGATGGTGAACTCCGCTTCAGAAATTATTTGATCCAAGCCCCATCCATTTTCTCTCTCGTCTCTAATTTGAAAAGTTGACCTATCACCATCTTCAGAACGACCACGAGAAATTACTCGCTGAAATCTCGTTTCAGTATCTGCAATAATCGCTACCGAAATGAACGAGGTCCCCCAGTGTTCAACGAATACGGCTTTCTCAGCAGTACCTCTCATTCCTTCGATTAATACGATGGAGTGTTCATCCAATAATGAATCAACGGCAGAGGTCAAACGGACTGCAAGTATATCATCGCCGTGTTCAGCTCTGAGAGCAGTTGCTACTTCGCCAAAGACATTCGGCCCTTCCTCAATCCCAAGCGAGGTGACCTCAGCCCTTACCATATCACCCATGGAGCGTACTGGAATTCCTTTAGATGCAAGAATGGAAGCGAACTCGCCCTTGCCACTGGCTGGCATTCCGCAAACTGCGATAACCAGCCCCATACTACACGGCTGTTGGATTCAGTTGTTGAATTCTGCCCTTCCCCATTTGCGGTCGAGTAGTTTCATCAATAGAATTGAAGCCGCCACCAAACCTACACTGACTCCAAGAATTCCCTTGAACCCTGACTCCATCTTTTCGCTGGTAAATTCAACCGCTTCCGCATCCAATCCGCCGTCTTGTACTGCACTCATCCAATTCTCGTAGAATGAAACATCACCTTGGGTAAAGGATAGAAGGAATAGTGCGAGAAGTGGAATCACCGTACCAATCCAAAACCAAGTCATGATTTTTGCATCGAATATCGCCTTATTGGGCGCCAATCCCATCAAGAATGCTGTCAATGAAACAATGTAGATACTATTGGCAATCATTACTATCAGAGCGATTGGAAGTACTGCCCATTCGTCGAGTTTCCACGCCATGAGGCACACAAAGAGAATGGAAATCCATGATGTTGCGAGGAAATATACCGCCACTTTTGCCCTAATTAATTGAGGAACTGATAACGGAAGGCCATTCATGTGCTCGGGAGAATCAAGGGCGGTTAGCCAAGAATAGAAATTGAATCCGAAGAATCCTAGGAAAGGAGCATAACTGAGGAGATTGATCGGAATTGGTGCTTCTGCAAAGTCGACCAACCAGGCCATCAATAAGAGAACTATTAGTGGGACTGAATAACTCACTGTCATTTTCTTCAATGAACCTGAACGAACCAAATCAACCGCTTCCTTAGCAACTAGAAGGCGCGTAGTTCCCTTTCCAAGGAAACGTAATTTATTCCAAATTGGCATGAATAATTCTTCCTTCGCTACGACCTTTACTTCAAAATCGTCACGAACCAATTGCGCTGCAATATACGCTGCACTAAGTGATAATACGATTGCTGGAATTGCCCAGACTTCACCACCTGGCGCTTGGGTTGCCATTCCCCACAAGAGAGTATTTCGAGGTACAAATCCGAGACCTACAATTGTTCCAAGGCCGATTACTGCTATTGGAGTAAGACGGCTTATCCATCCTCCGAGAAGCCATAATGATGAGGCGATGAAAGATAGGGCTAATCCTTCAGCAAGGGTAACCGTCATTGAAATCCAAGTGCGTGGTAGACTAGACCACTCGAGAGGTGTACTAACATCGGTCCACCACTCAAGGGAAATACCTACTGCCATTCCACCAATTACAGGGGTAAGTATTAGCATTACATAATATGATAAATCCTTGCAATAATATGCAAAATGTGCGACTGAGTTGGATAATGGTTGTAGTGCTGGACTTGCAAGAAGGTAATTCTTTGTCCCAGTTCGAGCAAGAACTCTCTCCCTTCCAAGGAATGCAAACGAGCCCATTCCAAGGCTAAATAGCAAGAGAGGCAAATGGAGGGCGAATCGCATTTCCTGCCAGGTAAAGGCTTTGGAATCTGAGAGAGACCCTGTGTCTTGTGCAGCACCTTCTCCTACCAAAAATTGTAGACCAATTGTTGCAACCATTGTCACCAATGCAACCATGAGTGGAAACATCATGATTCGGCGTTTCTTGGCGAAGTCAAGATTCTCACGGTATTCTTCGATGAACATTACCTTGAATGTAGCACTAAAGGCAGCCCATCCCGTTAGTGGATTGTGAAGATGTTTTCCACCACCTACACTACCAAAGGTCACCGCCTCTGTTGAGGCTTCTGCCTCAGACCAGTCGCGGCTGGAGAAGCTGATTGACATAATCACTCCTCCTCGTTTAGTCCCTCGTCACTTCGGCGTTCTGCTTCTTCAATCGAATGCCCCACTAAGCGGATAAACACATCCTCAAGTGTTTCTTCAGCATTCAATTTCATATCTTTTACATTTCCAGCAGCTAGAACCTTTCCATTATTGATTATGGCCATTCTATTGCACATTCTTTCTGCCATCTCAAGCACGTGAGAACATAGGAAAATTGTCCCACCATTTGCTACATGATCGAGTAACCACTGGCGGCATTTTCGTTGATAAATTGGGTCGAGATTTGCGAATGGTTCGTCAAGGAATAAAAGACGGGGTTCGTGGATGAATGCTGCGGCGAGCATCACCTTCTGTCGCTGACCCTTTGAAAGGTCCTTACACATGGTATCTTTCTTCTCATCGAGTCCGAACCAATCCATCCAATGCTCTACCTTTGACTCAAAATCTTCCACGGCACGTAATTTGCATACAAACTGAAGAAATTCTATTGGAGTAAGGTAGGATGGAGGAGATTCGGATTCAGGAACAATTCCAATGTTCGCTTTCAATTTCTGTGGATTCCTTGCCGCATTGATCCCCAATACTTCGACTCCACCTATACTAGGGCGTAGTTGCCCGGTTAGAAGTTTGATAAAGGTTGATTTTCCAGCACCATTTGGGCCGAAAACACCGAAAAATTCTCCTGCAGAAACCTTCACATCCAAAGGGTGTAAAGCAATGAATTCACCATATCTTTTACCGAGGTCCTTTGCGACTACAAGTGCGTCCTCAGCATTTGACATAAGCGCACGGGCGCATGGCTTAGTCATCAATGTGTCCTTGTAAAGTTGATTTGCTCAGTCCCCCTCGCACCTACATGAGCGATGTTCTTCTCATCGAGGAGATGCCATGCGAAAGTGGCGATGGCACTATTGCAATGGTTACAATAAACCGACCAGAAAAGTTGAATGCACTCAACCAAGAAGTGATGGCAGCAATCAAAGAAATGTGTCGGTGGTCGGAAGAAAATGACGATGTCCGATGCATCGTGATTACTGGTGCTAAACCCAATCCCCCTCCGGAAGGCAAAAGGGCAAAACCCAATGCTTTTGTTGCAGGTGCAGACATTACCGAATTTGTTGGCAAGAAAAGTAATGATATCCGTTCTTTGTTCAAAGACAATGCTTGGGAAGCAATCTGGAATCTTTCAAAGCCAACCATTGCTATGGTAGATGGATTTGCTCTTGGCGGCGGCTGTGAAATCGCTTGCTCATGTGATATTCGAATTGCAAGTACCAGGGCGGTATTTGGAACTCCTGAAATCAAATTAGGCTTGATTCCTGGCGGTGGAGGCACTCAACGTCTAGTCAATATCGTTGGACTTGGAAAAACGATGGAGATGGTCATGAGTGGGGAAACAATCAGTGCTGATGAAGCATTAGCTATCGGTTTAGTCAATCATGTTGTATCTCCTGAAGAACTCGAAACTCGAACTATGGGGATTGCTCAATCAATCGCTTCCAAAAGTATGAGTACCCTGAAAGTAGCAAAGAAAACGATTCGTTCCGCGCTTGAAAACGGGATCGGCGATGGTGTTGCAATTGAGGCTGAGGCTTTCGCAAATCTATTCGATACTGAAGACAAAGAAATCGGTGTCCAAGCATTCCTAGCCCGAGAAAACCCCGAATGGAAGCACCGGTGATCAATCATCTGCAATCTCATCTCGCAATGCTGCGAGTGCTCCAGATGCACCTGGAGGCGGAGGTAATGGAAGACCTAGGTCGGCTGGGCTCGGTATACCCTCTGGCAAGGCAAATGCCATTGAACTGCTTGACTTACTTTCATCGACTGGTCGGAATCCCTCGTCAAGCGGTACGCGAAGTTTGAGGATTTTTGATTCATCTATTCTCACAAGGCTTGCGCCATATACGTGACCCGGCTCTGCTACTGCAGGCTCCTCGATAATCTGGTTGCCGTGGTTTTCCGTTTGAATCACTGTGACCAAATCTTCTCCACTAGAATGGTCTTCCCACATTTTTGCAGTGGATGCACGGATATCTGCCATCTGATCTCTACGACGTTCTGCAATACGAGCACGGATACGGTCGTGACGATCACGCTTGTCGACAATGTGTCTCTGAATTGAAGCATCTTCAATCGATTGGGCACTTACCTCTACGACGAACTCGTCAGCAACATGAACATCTTCTACTGTGACTTCGACCTCTTCAAGACCATCGTCGTCATCTGGTTCAATTGTAATCTCATTTGCAGTTTCCTCATCAGCTGCTGCCTTGACCTTAGCCATTTTTCGCTCCCTCAATGTTGCACCATCGAGTTCATCCTTGACTATTTCAGGTATGTCAATCTCCTCAGTTGGCTCTTCTTGAACCTGGGATTTGGCAATAATACGCTTAGGCGCAGTTGCGGCGGGCTTGTCTCCAAGAATAGTCCAAACGATTGCGCTGATTACCATTCCACCAACAAGGCCCCATTGTCCATTTCCATCGAACTCAGCCTGCATTGTGAGGAAGACAAGCAATTGCCCGACGAAGGCTAATGCGACGATTAGTCGTACTCTGTTCATGGGAGCCCACCTCTAGCCAATCGGACCCTCTTCAAGAATGTCACTCCAGACTGTCAAGTGCTGCGAGGATTCCTGCAAGGGCCCTGCGGCGATGAGAATAGAGTTGCTTTTCTGCTAAGGAAATAGCGCCAAAGGCCTTTCCGTGGGTCGAAACTGCTCCGATTGCCCCTCTTTCTAATGCATTACCTGATTCATCGAGATCACATGGAATAAATATCGGGTCGAAGCCGAAGCCGTTTTCTCCTTGCTCACTATGTGAAATACGCCCGGGACAGATTCCTTCGGCCACTATTGTCTGTCCCTTGTAATACAATGCAGCTACAGCCACAAATTCCGCATCCCGAATACGACTATCCATTATTGGGTCCTCACTTTGTAAATGCTCAAGCAAGCGAAGAACACCATGATTGCCTATTGTTTCGAGTGCATTGGCAGAATATACTCCGGGAAATCCATTGAGTGGACCAATGAATAATCCAGCATCCTCTACCAATAGCATATCTTCTGGGTCTGGTAGATGTGGTATTGCTTGCTCTAATTTAGCAAGAGCTACAGTTTCTAAATCGTCTGCCTGTGGTTCAATCGCCTCGAATTCAAACTGTTTTACTTCAATACCGTAGTGTGAGAAATGTTCAGTTGCTTCAGCAACTTTACCGGGATTACCAGTCATAAACCACAGGGTCATGGAAGTCCCCTGAAGGCCCGGGCTCTTGAGTATGATTGATAGGATGGCCCTAAGGAGAGCCATTTGTGAATTCTTACATCCTCGTCGCAACGGGAGGGGCTCTTGGTGCGGTACTACGTTTTGCAATTAGTCAAATGTTAGAGACACCATGGGGAACACTAACTGTGAATGCACTGGGTTCACTATTACTTGGAATATGTATGGCTGCACTTGCAAGTGAAATGATTTCCGAAGATGTAGCGCTACTACTAGGCACTGGAATACTTGGGGCCTTCACTACAATGTCTGCCTTCTCGGTAGAAACCATCGAATTATGGGAATCAACTCCTTCACATGCGATAGGTTATGCCGTGTTGACAATCTTACTATGTCCACTACTTGCACTTGCAGGGTGGAAAGGATACGAACTCACTGCTTGATTGAAAGCATGCGCTCTAGAGCGACTTTTGCCCCTTCTTGCACTTTCTTTTCAACGATGACTTGATTGGGAATATCCCCTTCTACAATCTTCTCCAACACATCCATGAGGTAGACTGGATGAATCATGTACATCGTCGAGCATGGACATATTGTAGGCTCAAGACATTCGATATGTAATTCCGGGTATTGTTTGTCTAGACGAGCAACCATATTGATTTCAGTTCCCACTGCAATGTGAGTTCCTGGCTCTTGTTTTGCTACGAATCTGCGAATGAATTCGGTGCTACCGTTTGCATCTGCAGCATCTACAACTTCTCTTGGGCATTCAGGGTGGACTACAACGACACCGTTTGGATTTCGACTTCGAAAATCATCTACTTGTGTTGTAGTGAAGCGCTTATGGACTGAACAAAAACCATGCCAGAGAACTATCTTCACATCAGAAGGAATCTGATTCTTCTCTCCAGGGGTCCAAACCGCCATCCTTGAATCGGGAATGCCCATAGAGAGCCCTGTGTTTCTACCTAGATGCTGATCTGGGAAAAACAGAACTGCACCTTTTGGGCCTGCTCGCTCGTATGCCCATTCTAGAATGCCGCTTGCATTCGATGATGTGCAAACAATTCCTCCATGACGTCCGCAAAAATCTTTGAGGTCAGCAGCACTATTCATGTAGGTTACTGGGATGAGGAAATTCTCCCCACTTTCTGGCTCTGCAGGGTCACACAAACCCGTTTGTTCAAGAATCTCGCCCCATGCTTTCTCCACATCATGTAGAACTGCCATATCAGCCATTGAACAACCTGCTCTCATATTTGGAAGGACTATACTCTGTTTATCACTAGTGAGAATATCTGCACTCTCCGCCATGAAATGGACACCGCAGAATACGATGTATTTGGCATTTGATTTAGCTGCAAGTTCCGCCAATAGGAAGGAGTCACCCAGTACATCTGCATGCATAACAATCTGGTCTCGTTGATAGTGATGTCCAAGGATTAGGAGGTCATCTCCAAGTATTTCTTTGAGTTCAGAAATACGGTCAGCAATCGCCTGTTCATCTGAACCCATCGCGTCCTGAGTGAAGTCGATGGCGCACATGGGTAATGACAAAGTCAAGGTTACACCCACCCCTATGGGGTGGCGCCTCCTTTTTGAACCATGGTCTTCAGCCATTCAAGACATGGAGGCGTGGATTGCAGGCGAAAGATTGCATCTCGGCGCTGAAGCCGAGGTAATCGCAGGCACCTGGCATGGCAGGCCCGCAATCCAAAAAACACGCAGACCACGGACTTGGCGGCACCCTGATCTCGACCGCACTTTAACTCGTCGAAGAATGACAAATGAAGTCAAACTGATGATTTGGCTTCATGCAAAAGGCGCTTCAATCCCTCCAATTTGGGATGTAGACTTTGAAGAGGGGTGTATCATCATGGCACGCGTTGAAGGTCGACAACTGATTGATGTTCTCCAAGAAGATGGGTCAAGTGATGGCCTATTGCATGGCGTTGGCATAGCTATTCGTTCTCTCCATCGCAATGGAGTAACACACGGTGACCTCTCGACAAATAATATTCTAATTACTCCTAGTGGAGAGTCTCGACTAATCGATCTCGGGCTTGCAAATATGGAATATGAGTTAGAGGGATATGGTATTGATTTACATGTACTCCATGAAATTCTCGGTGCATCTCATCCTGACGTAAAAGATGCAATGAAAATGGTACTGGACGGCTATTTATCCCTTGATGAAAAATTGGGTCCCGCTCCAAAGGCTCCTGGCGGTGAAGTACCATCGGCTAAGGACATCCTCAAACGACTTGAGGAAATTAAAACCCGAGTGCGATATCACGGCGGCTGATTCTTGTCCTTTGTTTCCATTTGACGTTGCATCAAGTGGATAAGGAGCAAACTAATTGCAATAATTACTCCAATCTGCAATGTGCTAGAAGCATATGGTTTGAGAGTTGCTTCACGTTGATGGATTTCAACGCTGCGAACTCCATCTGCATCTTCCTGACGGTAAACGATATGATTCTCAAGTGCCATTGGGCCCCATTGGTCCTCTTCATCAGCAGTCAATACTTCAGTATGATTGGTTTCTAAATCCAGCAATAGAATCTCCTTATCAAGATACTTTTCTTGAGGATTTGTTGGATTGAGGTGCTGCTGAGATGCCCACACCAATACCCCATAACCAATATCTGGATCAAAGGTAGGGTACTTGGGGTCGCTTGCCAAGAAGGAATCACCTGTAGAGCGGTCGAGTAATACTAGTCGTGTTGTAGCCGTGACATTTACTGTAGCAGCGAGATAGTCCCTATTGAAACTAAGATCGACTATCGAAGCATTTTCTTCATCTACTACCAAACCCCACTGTTCCTCTAAAACAAGATCCTCCAATTCAGGAGCAGTGACATTGAGTTGGATTGAAATCAAACCTTCCGCACCCATCATTCCGATATTCACTTCATTTGGATTACTTGCAAAAACCATTGCAATTTCATCTCCCGATGATTCGAATAATTCTATTTCGTCACCCTCAGGAGCATTTGGTCCTGAAACCTCAAGACCATCAAGGCCCCAATATGACAATCCCTCAGCATCAAATAACGCGAAAATACCTCCTGGGAGCATTACTACATCGTTTAATTGGTTGATATTCTTCTGCAAAATAATCGTACCTGGATCCAGAATATCGATTACATACAGAATCGTTGAATTTGACATTACCAAGTGATTCCCACTAACATCATACGACGAGTTAGCGTCCATTATTGGTTGCGCAACTGCGATTTCAAGTTCTAAATCTGACAAATCATGAACCAATACTAATGCTCCCGTTTCCCTATCGTCAAGAGTAACGAGCCATCCATCAGCTGCGGTTACTTCTACTGGTGCCTCTACTCCACCCGCAGGTAATGTTTGATGGGTAAGATCCCATGTAATAATCCCAGCAACTAGAATGATTACGACGGTTATCATCACACCGGTTTCATTGCTACTAGGCTTTGAATATCGATTGAGGGTGTTCTTCATCTGCGATGAAATAATGTTCCATGCCCTCTTAGGATTTGTCAGAACGGTAGCGAGACGTGCATTTATTGTCCTTTCATCGAGAATTCGCCATATCGGACCTGAAGTTCGATCGGATAAATTGACTGCCATCGCAGCAACTGCCATTCCTCCAACGATATCAAGGAACCAATGTATTCCAAGGTATAGGATGCAGAATGCTGTGAGAATAAAGTATCCAAATACTAGGCGTCGATACACAATCCAACGGTTATCAGCATCATGGCGCAATAAGCACAACCACACTGCAAAGGGGAAGCCGATGTGAAGACTCGGCAT
This sequence comes from Candidatus Poseidoniaceae archaeon, assembly GCA_030747785.1. Taxonomy (GTDB): domain Archaea; phylum Thermoplasmatota; class Poseidoniia; order Poseidoniales; family Poseidoniaceae; genus MGIIa-K1. The sequence continues at coordinate 21,236 of JASLKC010000058.1, forward strand.
TCCATTTGTGAACGGGTCGATTCGTGTGAACCAATCATTAATTTCAGGTGTTAAATTGTATGCTAGAGCCTCCATTTCAGGAATATGATCACCTGTGACCCGTACATTGAAAAATAGATAAAATGGAATTGCTAAAATGTAAACCCAAAAAATGGTCAATGAGATGCGGTCAGCCAACCAGCGGTCGTCGAAATATGCAAAATAGAAGATCGAAACATAGCAAATTACCATGAATCCGACCACGTAAAAGTGAGTGAGGAAAATGGTAAGCCATTGAGATTGGAAGGTCTGTTGTACCCACAAAACCATGTCGCCTTCGATAGCATATATCCATGGAGTCATATCGAGGCCAGTATTTGCCATTAGCAATCGATCTATTTCGTCTAAGAAATCCTTAGCATTGTAAATGAATAGAACGATTGCAATATGCATCCAATAACGACGAAGAAAGTCGATAAAGCCGTGCAGTGTTATGGTTGCCCATGGTGGTTTTATCAGCGGCATCAGCAATACGCCAATAGTTAGAGCGCTAATCAGCCAGGTCAGATAAACGCCATCCAATCAAATCCCTCCAACATAGCGTGGTTAAATCATATTCATGTGGCTTGTCCCTTCGCCAACGCCCTAAAGGGCGTTTCACCACGCACCGTGAACATACTGCTTGCCTTGGTCGGGATCCTCATTCTGTCCAATTCGCCAAATTCGCTCAAAGCGATAAATCCCCGAAGAGCATCCGGTTGTCCATTCAAAGACCAACGCGTAATTGCCTGTAGGTCTGACTGTGGGCTTTTCTGCCAGTAATGCATCAACAGATTGTCTCAACACAAAGGAAGAGTCATCCGAATTGCGTTGAGGGGAGCAATTTGCACATGGGCAAGCATGGCGTAAATCATCATAGCGAATCTCGTGGATCGTTCCATCATCCCAAGTGAGATGCATATCTACATCCCTACGTTCGAGTCGAGTCAAAGCGGGAATCGCCATATTAATGCCTCAAATAATTTCGAGGTTTGTAGAGGATGATGCCCCTTCTACCTCACTCTGTATGCTGGATACAACGCTTGCAAATGCAATTGAAGACAAACCTTCGGGGTCAGAAACAATTCGATGGACTCCATCATCCCCACCACGTACGAATCCTGGATCAAATGGTACCTTTCCGAGGAATGGCACTCCAAATTCTTCAGCGGTTTTCTGCCCGCCTCCCGACTTGAAAATATCCAATGTCACATGCCAATCGCCATTTGCATCGGCAATGACTGGTAGTGTAATTCCTCCAGGTCCTGCAACCTCCATTTCAGCCCCTGCTTCAGCCTTACCGCGGACAGTATATCCGCTCATATTTTCAATGACTCCAGTAACTGGAACCTTGAGTGATTTTGCGAAAGTTATCGACTTGCGAGAGTCGAGAAGAGCAACTGATTGTGGAGTAGTAACGATAACCATCCCATCAATATCCGGCAAGTTTTGCGCTACTGTTAGTGGTTCATCGCTTGTACCAGGTGGGAAGTCAATTACAAGATAATCGAGTTCGCCCCATTCTACATCTCCAATAAATTGCTGGATGGCTCCAAGTTTGATAGGGCCACGCCAAACGACAGGAGTGTCCTCATCCTCAAGCAAGAAAGCCATTGAGATTACCTTCACACCAAGATGTCCTACAGCTGGATAAATTCTACCGGCCTCGACATGCAGTCTATGATTGCTTAGACCCATCATTTTCGGTACATTAGGACCTGTGATATCGATATCCAATAATCCAACTTTAAGGCCTTGTTGAGCCAATGAAAGCGCAAGTCCTGTGGCGACAGTGGATTTACCCACTCCTCCCTTTCCAGATAATACCATCAACTTGTGTTTGATCGATTTACCCATCTCGGCAATTGACATTTTCCTCTTCATCTGATTGTAGGCTTGCTCCATCTTCTTCTGGTCTTCAGGAGAAGGTTCTGCTGGTGCAGTCCCGGGGGTGTTTACCTTGACAGGGGAGTCAGACATTGTTTGACTCGGCGGGCGCACTGTACTTCAATCCTTTTTCAGTACCCATTTGCAAAACAATAGCGCCAATTACCCACAATGCAATTGTCCAACTCTCATCCATTCCTGCATATGCCCATCCAAGTCCTGCTGCCAAACATACTACTGGGATACGTGCATGTTGTACATCTCCCTTGAGTAAATGAATACATAATCCTGCCAGCATTGTTTGGCCAGTAATCATAATTGCAACAATCTTGAACAGCAAATCTAAGTCATTCGCTGCTGCAATAATATGGGTGGCAAAAAGTGCAGAATAAATTGCTGCATACCAAAAAATTGGCTTCCACATTATTCTAGTCCACAAAGTCATCATTCATAGTCCAGAAGCATCACCATACCTGTATGTGCCTCCTCTTTATCTGCATCGATAACGGTTTATACCCCCGTCCAATCCGATGGTTGCACTTGCGAGAGTGGTGTAGTGGTTATCACCGAGCGTTGCCAACGCTTGAACCCGGGTTCGAGTCCCGGCTCTCGCACTCTGTTCTGCGTTGTTGTCAATTTTCTATGTAGCAGAACAGAGGCGTGAAATTGATTCGGATGGTTGAAATAATTGGCCTATGACCATGGCACATGGCAATTCTGATTATCCTAAACCGCCAACCATATGATGGAACTGATGTGACTTGGAATGCGCTAAGACTAGCCCGTCAATTAAATTCTGATGGCGAAGAGGTACGTATTTTCCTCATGAACGATTCAGTGGACCTCGC
>JASLKC010000059.1 GCA_030747785.1 Candidatus Poseidoniaceae archaeon
CCAGCCTTATCGAGGGCTTGTCTAATCGTTGAGCCAGCCTCTAGTTCGAGCACCACGTCGTGCCCATGACCCTTCAGTGCGACCTTCATCACCCCATGCGAGTGACATCACTCTTATGACGGTCTTGTAGGTGGGCGGGATACAAGCCGAGATCGCATAGCCTGGTATTGCGGTGGATTCGAAATCCACTGTCCCCTGGACGCGGGAGTTCAAATCCCCCTCTCGGCGCTAACTAGATCCAGACATCGTTGGCGGCAGTGAGCTCACCTTCTGCATCACCAGTATTCACGATTCCGCGTGGTTCAACGAGCAATACTTTGCATTCGTCTTCTGCAAATGGTTTGTGCTCAACGCCTTTTGGAACCACATACATTTCACCTTCGTTCAATTCAACGATTTCATCTTTGAACTCGATTTTCATCGAGCCTTCTATGACAATGAATACTTCATCAGTATCAGAATGGTTATGCCAAACAAACTCGCCTTTGATCTTGACTAACTTGAACTGGTAATCGTTCATCTCAGCGATTATCTTTGGAGTCCAATGCTCAGAAAATTTGGCTAATTTATCCTTCAAATTAATTTTCTCCATTCATCTCTCCTCCAATAATCAATCATTTCTAGATAGTACATGCATTGTACTGCCATTTTCTAAATTGGCTTTTACATCGATGGCCCATGCGTCTAATGAGACATTTAGTACAGCGATTTCATCTCCTTGTTTTAGAGTATTGTACAGGTTGGGCCAGGCATTATCCCATCCTTCAATGGCAATTCTTCCCGTAGCATCGAGTAATACAACGCCCTTGCGTGACCAAGGCTTACCATTACGGCCTATTCCTGATTTGTAAGTGGTATAGGCAACCCTGCCTGCTACATTCCAGCGCGCCTTGAAGTCGAATAGTCCAATATCTCCATCTTCAGCATGGTCTGCATGTATTACTCGAGCATAAGGGTCTACTTTGAGTTGTAATTCACCCTTCCAATTCGTAGAAGGAATGATGCCGACCAGCCTTACTTTGTCACCTTTTTTGATTTCGAGCGGATAGGTGGATTCTCCTTCATTCTCTTCTGCAATTATTCGAACAAATGCAAATCCTCCGTCTTTCTCAATGGTGATATTTGGCGGTTTATCCGGAATCTCAATCGCGCTAAATACCTCACAGAAAATGCTTGCACGTGGCACTAATTCACCAAATGGCGTGAGCTTGTATACCTTTAGCCCACCCAAAGGTTGGTGTTCACCACCTTCAGGTAGATCGTCATTACCAGTCCCATTGGGGCATAATTCCTTCCAGTCACAGGTAGTACAGCGAGTCTCTGATGGGTCTTCAGATTTGACTCCACCTTCATCATAACCGCGCAATGGCCTTGGGATTGGAGGGCAGTCGTCAATACTGACTTCTTCACTCTTGATTTCTTGCCAAAGGTCGTGAAGAGTGGTCTCCATGCTAGCAATTTCCTCTGCAGAAGGAACCTCTATTGTCTTACGAACTCCAACTCCAAGATACCATACTTCGAGGGCGGTGGGGAGTTCTCCGTCATGAGTGAGCGACCAAAGCATAGCATAGATTCGGAGTTGCTCGACATAATTGCCTGAACGGTCTCCTCCGCCACGACTGGCTTTGAAATCCATGATTCGAACTTGTCCACCGTGGCGATACACAACATCGTATTCTCCTTGGAACCAATGGTCGGGATGTACTACATTGAGAGAGAAGGGTTCAGCATCTGGATCGACGAACCATGGTCGTGCTATTTCCCAAGCTTCAACTTGTGAACAAGGACCCTCTTCTGCGAGTGGATGTCGCCCTTCGAATGACGACCTGCCGTCTGGAGCAGGTATCTCGAATCGCTGACCACTTCTCCAAGCCTCTAGTTCATCATCGCTAACATTAGCCATACAGGTTTTGACCTCATCAATGTGCATTTGGCACGCAGTAACGCACATATCACGGTAAGTTTGCATAGAATATTCATGCCAATTTCCACTTCTTCTCTCATTCTTATTCCACTCAGCATGCATCGCATCCCTGATTGCTGGCCAATGTGCATCTACTCTTGCTTCACACCAGATGGATAAATCGGATTCAATCTCGTCGGGAAATAATGGAAGTAAATTATCAGCGCCATTTTCCATTACGCTTGATGGTGCAGCCGTCATCACCAATCCTGGTGATTCACGTAATACCCGGCATACGGCCTCTTCAACAGCTCTTCCAAGAAATAATGGTGGACTCTGAGGAAACTTGAGCCGTTGCTTATTTTGGTACCACCACAAGCGTGGGCAGTCTTCCCAAGTATTGGACTGTGAAGCCGATAAGCGGTTGAATCGACCGACTTCGTCAGTCGCAGGGTTGGCAAGTCTGACCGGCATGACTGCCAAAGCCGTTGTCGCAGGGTCTTCAATCCTTCGGAACTACTGTGATTCTAGTTGACCTTGAATCGATACGTAATTGCACCAATCCTTCTCGCCATCCAAGTTCTGCTGAGGTCATCCTAACCACGCAACCTGGCTCGATTGAGAGGATGGTTCCATTGATTGAGGAACCAAAGGCAACCGCCTCGGCAACACGCTCACCATCCCATAAGTGGAAGGAAACCATAGACCATGGCCTACCATCGATTCTCTTGCCATCTCTCCTTTGGCAAGACAGAACTACGCCTTCGACATTAGCCTTAGTACGCAACATTCCCATTCTAGTTAGTTTAGCATCGCTTTCTGAAACAATCGAAGAGTGATTATCGAGATAGAGGCGTGGTTGCTTCCTCCAAACGCCGGGGAGGGCGCCGGTGATGATGACTTCTCCATTAGGAGCATCGTGCATTGAAGGGAAGGTGCCTGGCTGGCTTTCTTCAAGTGTGACCATCTTATCTCCTGCTTTGATCATCGCACCCAATACTGGTTCCCCGTAATGATTGGGAAGTGGACCCCATGCACCCTGTAATTTGCCTTTGACATTGACTCTGTTCGGTATCGATGAAAGAAGTTCATGTGGGATGGTAATAGTTGGAGCAGGGTATGGTACCTCGGTAGCAGCACACCAACGGCAACCACCTGCTTCACCATCACATGGCTCTGCAAGCGGCAGAGTATTGTCGCTTGACCAAGCTTGCATTTGATTGAGAACAGACCTGTATTCCTCAGTGGAAAGAGGATTGACATCAACGACCTTGCGTAATCCATTGGTTAGGTACCAACCCTCGAGTCCTTCACAAATCGAATCATGGGTCTCATTCCATAACCATGCATAGAAATTGAGTTGGTCGTCGAGAGAGGTTGCAAATTTGCCCTCACCATCTCCCATCTTGATGTCTATAATACGATTCCTTCCGTCCCATCGTAGCACTAAATCACATTCACCCGCTGCCCATCTATCAGAATGGTACATGCGTTGAGGTTGAGGGTTTCGTGGGTCCTTTACCCACGGGCGTGCGATTTCCCAGGCATCGGCCCAGGTGATTCCAGTATTGCTGAATTCATGGGGCTCATCCTTCCACTTCACCTTCTGGTTGACCTTTTCGGGAAGTGCATAATGAGGAGGTGTGTCAAAGCAAGGTGCAGGTATGTCGAATTCATGCAAACCGCCTCCTGCTTGATGACAAGCGGCTACTTCTTCGAGTTGTAATCCAATTCCATTGCAGAGCATTTGCTCTACAAGTGCATTATCGAAATGCTCGTCAAAGTCACCATCGTTCCACATCGATTCGGAGAATACCTTTCTGCCCTGTTCGAGAACTTTAGTCGCCATATCTGGGACTTTGGACAATATCCACTCCGTTAATTCCTCAATACTCTCACAGGGTTGAGCGCGCTCCATTAGGAGTGCACACAGGCCATCTTCAACCTCAATCCCCATTACCTGATGCGGAGAGAGAGGTCCGCGTAATCCTATGCGGTAGTTGAGAAACCACTGCTTTGGACACCGACGAAAGGTAGTGAAAGATGATGCTGAAAGACGCCCGCGGGCTCGTCCAATACTAACAGCCTCGGGTGGTTTCTGAGCAGGCATTGGTCAAACCTCAACTATCAAATGAATAGTAATCGCCCTTGTTTCTCTGCTCACGGTCCTTACGGGACGCAGCCTTGTTGATTCTTGGACGCTTAGAATCGTGATCTCTACGGAAGGTAACATCTACTCCTGCGAGGAAACGATTCATCCCCTCACGTAGAGGGAATGGCCCTTCTGCCATTCCGTGACGACCACCTTCACCCTCGAAGACAAGAAGGGTATCTGATACGATGTCGATGAAGTATACATCGTGGTCGATAACGAATGCACTCTTTTCATTGGATTCCATGGTTCTACGAATTGCCTTTGCAGTCTCCATCCTCGCATTTGCATCAAGATGGGCACTTGGCTCATCGAGTAGATAGAGGTCTGCTTCACGGCCAAGACAGATTGCAATGGCAACGGCTTGTGCTTCTCCTCCAGATAATGTGTTGACCATCTTCGCAAGAAGTTCATCGACTCCTAGGGCTCGAATGACGGTGACATTGAATTCACCACTTCGCCAACTAATGCCTATTTCACTATCGAGCCAAGTCTGGACTGTGCAATCCATATCGACATCGATATGCTGAGGCTTGTAGGATACTGTTGCATCTGCTGTTACCCAGCCGGCATCATATTCATACTCGCCAGCAAGAATTTTGACCATCGTTGATTTTCCGGTCCCATTTGGCCCAACAACTCCGACAACTTCGGTTTGGTGGACCTTTCCTTCTCCAGTTTTCAATTTGAAATCGCCAAGACTTTTCTCCATACCTCCCCATTCAACTACGGTATAGCCGAGTTCTGCAGTACGCTCAGTATGAGATTGGAATTTGATTGGTTTGTCTCGTATTCGGACGTTTTGTTCGACGAGGAAGCCATCTAGGTAAGCATTGATTGCCTGGCGGGTCGACCTTGCTGGAGTGAAAATACCAAATGCACCCTTCATACCATATACGATATGAACCAAATCTGCAAGTACATCGAGAACTGCCAAATCGTGTTCTATGACAATGACTCTAGCAGTCTCAGATAATTCCTGAATAATTCGCACGATTCGCATTCTCTCGTGGATGTCTAGATATGAAGATGGTTCGTCAAAGAAGTAGACATCAGCATCCTTGAGCAGAGTTGCACAGATCGCAACCCTCTGTAATTCTCCACCACTCAGCTGGTCGAGATTGCGCTCTTGCAGATGAGAAAGTCCTAATTTTTCAACCATCTGATCAAGCATACCACGCTCATCAACAGCGCCTAGAAGAGCCCCTACCTTGCCCTTGAAGGCCTTTGGAAGATGGTCGACATATTGTGGTTTGAGTGCTACTTTGATTCCTGCATTGCAAACATCGCTAAGGAAATCTCGCAGTTCTCCACGGGGAAGGCTCTCAATACAATCCTCCCACCAGACTTCGTCAGCCTCGAAATCTCCGAGATTAGGAATTAATTCACCTGATAAGATATTGAAAGCAGTTGATTTTCCCATGCCGTTAGGGCCAAGAATTCCGACCACTGATTCCTTGGACGGAGTGGGTAAACGAAACATTCTGAAACCATTTAGAGAGTAGCGATGAATCATATCGGTCTCGAGTTCAGAGGGCAATTGCGTGATGATTAATGCATCGTGTGGACACTTGTTCACACAAATTCCGCAACCGATGCAAAGCGACTCGGAAATGTGTGGTTTGCCATTGTGATCATCCATGACAATACACTCCTGTCCATTACGGACAGGGGGACAAAAATTCAGACATTCGTCCATGCACTTCTTTGGTTGACAGTTGTCCTCCTTGAGAACTGCAACGCGCATAGACCATCGCCTCCATAGGAGGCGTCAAGCCAACCCCTCATCAATCAGCCGGTCTTTGCACAGCACCACATTGCCGTCTGCTGTCAAGCAGAACTCGAATCGGTTCAGTCAGTGCAATATGGCGTAATGGGCCTTCTTCCATTTCTGGTTCATGGCTATCAAGCCAATCGAAATCAACACCTCCATCCGTATCCTTGACGGTAAGATATCCCACTTGGAATGAAACGATATTCTGGAAGAAATGAGTTCCTTGGCTTGGCTCGACTTTGATATCGATCATATCACACTCGACAATTGCAGAAGCACCAGATATTTGGCTCCATGAAACTGGTATTCCAAGTGAGGGGTCACTTGATCCCCATCTACCTGGGCCGATTAGTAGGTAAGGCCTCTTTGCGCGATTGAGTTTGAGGTTCAACTTCTCTATCATCGGTACAATATCGAGAGTTTTTAGCCGGTCAAGACGATCTGGATTGATGTAAACCACGTCACATATTTTGTCAATTACTCCATTTCCAAGTGACTGGTTGGAGCGCAGTATCATGGAGTCAGCATCGACAAGGTCGAGGTCTACTTCTACATCTGCTAAATCAGCTACCAGTGGCCTAAGTTGAACAATTGCGAATCTACTGATTCCTTTCTCCGCATCATCGATCATTGCAAATTCAATTTCAACAGGACATGAAAGTGCATCCTCTAGGCGTCTTAGGCTTTCTTTTAGAATCGGAATAAGAGGAATCCTATCACGCTTCAATGGACCATGCATCGTAATGATTCTGGGCCCTTCTCTGGCAAGAGTATCGAGTATTCGGTCATCGCTCGAAACATATGTACTTGCAATGTGCTTTAGTTGCCCATGTTCCTCAGCAATAGATAGCCCACTGCGAACCATCGTAACATTGGGGTCCCTTCCAATAGTGCCCGCGAATTCTTCCATTTTTACAGCCCAAAATTGTCTTTGGGCTGTTTCCAATGTCATTTCAGTACTCGCAAATTGGTGCACGCGCTTAGGGTGAGCAGGTGATACTCGAAGACATCTCTCTCCATCGGCAACTGTACGGCCAAGGCCAAGTGCCATTGCAGCCAAACCATCACTCGGTTCGATATCACCCACTGGATAGTGGTTATGAGATCTAGCAACTCCACTAATTGTCGGATAGAAAAGGTCGCCGTGACGTGAGCCTACTAATTCCTGGATAACTACTGCCATTCTTTCTTCCTCAATCGAGTTTGGAGTAGCGGAAACATATGCTTTTGCTTTTCTATAGAATGTAGAAGCATAGACTAATTTTATGGTACGAATAAGTTGTTCAACTCTAACATCCAACTCGGGATGGTCATTTGGTAACATGTAGGTAGAATATACTCCTGCGAAAGGTTGGTGAAGAGCATCCTCAAGCAATGAAGAGGATCTAACCGCAAGAGGCCAATCGGTGAATTCGAGAACCTGCTCAACAATTTTTCTTTGTTCGGGAGTGAATTTACCCTCAATGAACAACTCCGCAATTTCATCATCACTAATGTCATCACTGAGTACCGACTCATACAGATTGTTGGCTTCCATGAATCCTTCAAACACATCGGTTGCAACGATTAGAGTACGTGGAACTATAATTTTGACATCGGGGAAATCATCCCTTAGACCTAAGCCTCGCATTTTTGTGAAAAAGAATGCAAGGCCCCGCCCCTTTCCTCCTAGTGAACCTTTACCCAGGCGTTGGAATCGTGAAACTTTGGCTGCATCGGGGGAAAAATCGAATACTTCGCGTTCTCTTTGAATTTGGAGAAAGGTGTTGATTCTGGAGATAATAAAATCCCTAACCTCTTCGATATCTTCGAACTCATCGGTAGAACGAGGACGCAACTCTTGTGCGAGGTCGAATTCTGTACGTGTCCTGAGCCAATGTGAAAAGTGATTTTGTTCAGCATGAAAGCGAACGCTTTCTGGTGGTACATCTTCGAGTATACGTCGCAGTTCCACTAGATTGGTTGCACGTCCTAGTTGTTTTCCATCGGGCAACCTGAAAATGAAATCACCAAAACTCATGTGGGATTGCATAAAATCTCGAATCCGCGAATGTAGATTTGGCTCGTCTTTTGCTAGGAAAACGCAGTTATTCGCCTCCGCAGCTTCGCGGTTATCCTCTTCTGTGGATTGGAAAAGAATTGGCATGTGAGGATATGAGCGACGTACTGATTCTACCAATTTCAATCCCGCATCTCCTTTCAGTCGGCCTCTATGAGGGAATCTGCCATCGGTGAATAGACCAATCATATTGTCACCATATGCATTGATGAGCCCTTTTGCTTCCTCGTAAGTTGTTGCAAGTAATACCTTAGCACGAGCTCTTAATCGTAGCATTTTGTCGTGAAGATTGAATCCTTCATACATCAGACGGCTTGTCTGTTCGAAGAGCAATTGGTAGAATCTGGGTAAGTATGACGAATAGAATCGTGCCGAGTCTTCGACCAATAATAGAACTTGAACATCTCCGTTTTCTATATCGTGGTCCAAATTTCGTCGATCCTCGACCATCTTAGATATCGCAAGTAAAATACTGGAATCACCCGACCACACGAAGATGTGGTCGATTGCAAAACCAGTTCGCAGTGTAGCCAATTCTCTTGTATTATATGCAAGTAATACCACTGGAATATGAGGTTGGATTTTCTTGGCTTTCCGACCTAATTCATGGACTCTCATTGTTCCAACACGAGCCATAGTGATGATTAAATCAAAATCTCTCTCTTGGAGTAATTCTAATGCAACCTCAGCATCATCAGCATGAATGACCCTTGGTGCTTGAGTGAGATTGAGGCTACTATATTGTTCAGCCATTAGCACACCAAACATTCCTTCTTCTTCGAGAACGAACTGGTCATATGGGCTACTAACAAGAAGAACATCTCTCACTCTGAAGGGCGTGAGCCTCTCGAAATGGTGTTCGTTGCTGCGCCCCATGTATATTGGACAGAACGGGCCTTACTCAAGAAGGGATTGCTAGCGCAGTCTCAATCAGACTAATCCCTTAATGTGCTCTGCGCCCTTGATTAGGCGAGTTGTGCACGGGGTTGGGAACTTCATCGAAGCCTTGCGGAGTGCATCCTTAGCTTCGAGGTAGTGCTCCGGAGAGAACTTGATTGAGATGACACGCTGTCCACGCTTTACACGTGCAGCAGTACCGACATTCTTTCCAAATGCGCAACGCATTCCTTGTGAAACACGGTCTGCACCAGCACCAGTAGCCTGCTTATTCTCACGCAGAATGTGGTGTGGGTATGTATGGATGCGGAGTGCGTATCCCTGCATGCCTGCAGCACTTCTGATTGTGGCATTTGAAATAACACGTGCAGCCTCAAGTGCAGTATGACGAATCTGACAGGATTCATCAGCGAAGAGATTCAACTCCATCAAGAACTGATCTGTCTCAGCAGCAACACGGTTTCCAACGTGAAACGTGAGAATTCTGTTGTTTGGAACTCCACCGATATACTTGCGTCGAGTAAACGCTTGACCCTTGAGTCTGCGATACATCTTTGCGGGCTTACGTGCCATACGTGATACCTCCGGGCGTCTGAGCGACCAACCGACCCTATTTGACCATACCGATGATGAATACACTTCCCCTTAAGGGGAAAGAATACAGATAAGACCCGTACTCAGCCAATCAATGGCGGGATGGCGTGACTTCCTCGAGGAAGAATCTGAATACCAATGGATGTCCTTTGGAGCCTTCGCAATTTTCATCATTATTGGAGCCATAATGATAGACTGGTCAGGCGAACTGTCCGGTGTTACCTCTGGCTCAAGCCAAGGGGCATCAGGACTTGTTATTGATTCGACTAGTGATGCATTCATCTATGACGACGAAGATGGAAGATGGATTTCCCTACGTGGCGAGGTCAATTCTGCAAACAATGCTAACTGCGTGACAGAACAAGAAGGTATCACCTACTTTTGCAGTGGCCAAGAAGGAGTACTCTTCATGGATGTTGGCAATGGATGGGAGCCATATGGCTTAGTACAGGACCTAACTGTCATAGATTTGGCCACCAATGGATATGCGATGATGATGATTGTTGAAAATGGATCTTCAACTACATTCAGTGCACGCTCGCTTGGTGGAGAAACCATTTCAGAAATATCGAGCCATGATGGTGATATGTCGTTAACCGAAATCATAGCGACAGATGAGGGATGGCTTGCAGCAGGGTCATGGCGTGCTCCAACGAATTGGCAAGGAACAAGTCCCGCATCTTCCTCATTTTACGAGTTAGTAGTTTCAATCACTTGGGATGCATCAACTTCTGCACCGATTTATGACATCGTTCATCTTGGTGGGCCAGGGGTAATTCACACCTTAGCAGCAACCCATGGCGGCATCGTAGCTGCAGGACAAACCGATGCAGTTCTTATTGCTGGAGATGAGATAAAACACCTAGATATAGCAAGTATGTCAGCAGCTGTTGACTCGAATAACGACATGTGGTTTTTTGGAAATAGTGGCTCTGAAACAATTGCGGTATTAACTGATAAGGGAATGGAAATAGAGTCACTGCCTGAACCACTAAAATTCACTCCAATACACGCAGCTGCAAATGGAGCAAATGTCGAAATTCATGGTATCAACGCCCAAGATGAATCCGAATCGATAACAATCGATGTTGATGCAAGACTCGCATTCACTAGTTTGAGAGGGATAATTGATCTCGGATTCATCATGATATCCTTGCTCATTCTTGGAGTGATGGGATGGAATGTTACCGATGCCATCCGCAAGGGCGAAGTTTTCTGATTTCCAATACGTTCCATTCCGTAGGAATGGGGGGTAGGCTAAGGGCATTCTTTACGAACCCCCCGCAATCTGGTCAGAGCCCAGCGTGAGCAAGGAGTGGGTCGTGATGACGAAAAGAGGGATGATGGACCAATACTCGGAGATCAAGGATGCTCATCCTGATTCGGTCCTATTCTTCCGCATGGGAGATTTCTACGAACAGTTCCATGACGACGCAGTGGTCTCTTCTGAAGTCCTAGGACTCGCCCTTACCAGTCGAGATAAGAAAGCGGATAAGCCAATTCCAATGGCGGGTTTCCCTTGGCATGCTCTCGAAGACAACCTGAAAGTGATGCTTCAAGCGGGCCACAAAGTGTGCGTGGCTGAACAAGAAGAGGAACTTCGAGAAGGTGCCAAATTACTCGAAAGAGTGGTAACTCGTATTTACACTCCAGGCTCACTCTATGAAGAGAGCCTGATAGGTACCGATGATGTTGCTACACTTGCTTCAATCACTATTCGCAAAGAAGGAATCGGTCTTGCAACACTCGATGCTTCTACCGGACAAGTATGGGCGGTTGAACACCGTGGGGATGAAGCATGGCCACGAGTGATGGATGATTTACTGCGAAGTGATGCCAATGAATTGGTATTCTCGCCAAAAGATGCCGAGCGAGAGGATTTGAGAATCTTGGTAGCCCAATTGGATGGAGTCACCCTTTCGCAACACTCTTCTAGTGAAAAACGAGGAGAGGCTGCACTAAAATCCGTTCTTGAAGTCAGTGACCTTGGCCATATTGACCTAGGAGATTCCCCCCTTGCAATGGCTGCGGCAGGACTAGCTGCTGACTATCTTGCATCTATGCATCGGATCAGCGAAGTTAATTTGCGTGAAGTTTGCATTTTACGACCTGATGGAAATATGGTTCTCGACCAAACTACTCTGCGCAACCTCGAGTTGATTCATACATTATCGGGAGAAAAGGAAGGTAGTCTACTCGGGGCGATTGATTCCTGCAGAACAGCAATGGGCCGGCGTACACTCAAAACATGGCTATTACGGCCACTCGCAGAGATTGAAGCCATCAGTGCTAGGCACGATGCTGTAGCCACCCTTTCTAGGGGTTCAAGACGTCTTAGCGAAATCCGAGAGATGCTCAAAGGACTAAGAGATATGGAGCGCTTAGCCACACAATTAGCCTACAACCGCTCTGGAGGACGTGATTTAGTAGCAATTTCTCTCGCCCTTGAGAGAATGCCGAGATTGAAGGCATTAGCTACTGAAACTGGAAATCCACTCCTCGAAACACTTGCGAGTACAATCGATAGTCTCGAATTGATGCGGATCGATATTCATGCAACCCTAAACGATGAGATGCCTCTATCTTTGAGGGATGGTGGATTGATTCGCGAAGGGGTTGATGGAACATTGGATGAATTGCGCACTGCTGCTGCAACCGGTCATCAGTGGTTCAAGGACCTTGAGACCAGAGAAAGAGCAAGGTTGGAAATCCCTTCACTCAAAGTTCGTTATAATCGCCAAATAGGTTGGTTCATCGAAGTGACCAAAACCCATGAATCCAAAGTGCCAGAAGAGTGGCGCCGCAAACAACAGATGACAAATGGTAACCGCTATGTAACTGAAGAATTATCAGAATGGGAGGATAAACTTCTCACTGCTGATTCACGTGCTAATAACATGGAATACCAGATGTTCCGTGACCTTAGAGAACGTTGCAAAACTCATGTGCGCTCACTTGCAGAAATTTCTGGTAAAGTTGCAAGCATAGATGTCCTACAATGCTTTGCAGAAGTTGCAAGGAATCGTGGTTGGAATCGTCCAACGATGTATGACGATGACCGACTGATTGCCAAAGGGCTTAGACACCCTGTTCTCGAATTACAACCCGGTTATGTACCAAATGATATCAAGTTGGATAAGAAGAGGAAATTCCTTCTAATCACCGGACCAAATATGGGTGGTAAATCCACTTATCTTCGCTGTGCTGCACTCCTATCTATTCTCGCACAAGCCGGTTCTTATGTCCCAGTAGAATCCGCATCGATTGGTTTAGTTGACCGTGTGTTTACACGAGTTGGCGCAAGCGATGACATCCGTAGAGGTCGCTCTACTTTCATGATGGAAATGATGGAAGTTGCACACATTCTCAAGCGCGCCACTTCGAATTCTCTAATCCTATTGGATGAGATTGGAAGAGGAACTTCCACTTTCGATGGCCTCTCAATCGCATGGTCTGTGACTGAGGATGTGTGTAGGAGAATAGGAGCACGTACACTTTTCGCAACCCATTACCACCAATTAGTCGGTTTACAAGATGATGCCCCTGGCTTAGTAAATGTCCATGTGCAAGTCGCTGAATCCGAAGGTACTCTGAAGTTCCTTCATACCGTTGCCGATGGTCCATGTGATGACTCCTATGGAGTACAAGTTGCTGCATTGGCTGGCCTTCCACGGCATGTAGTTGAGAGGTCAGGGGAATTGCTCGGCTTCCTTGAACAGCAAGCTAGTGGAGCAAAAGCCGGAGAGGGTGCCGCTCCAAAAGGACGTGAAAATGGCCAATCATCGCTCATGGGATTCTTGGCTCAACCAAAAATTAGAATCGAAAAGGACCCAGTTCTCGAATCACTCAGAGATGCACTTAGTAGAATCGACCTTGATTCAATGAGTCCGCGTGATGCTCAGGATGCCCTGTATTCACTCAAGCAAATGGTGGAGGACGATTGATGTCAGAGACTGCGAGGATTCAGCAACTCGATGAACATACAATCGGCCATATCGCTGCTGGTGAAGTTGTTGAACGACCGGCTCAAGTTGTGAAGGAATTGGTTGAGAATTCAATCGATGCTGGTTCGAGGCGCATTACCGTCGAGGTCGAACGCGGTGGATTTGATCTGATTACAATAACGGATAATGGCGGAGGTATCCATTCCGAAGACCTACCGCTAGCTCTTGATAGACATGCAACAAGCAAACTCTCATCACAAGAAGACCTTGCTTCGATAGGCACACTTGGATTTAGAGGAGAAGCGCTTGCTAGTATCGGAATGGTAAGCAAATTGACAATTTCCAGTCGTCCACCAAATTCAGAAGGGCGCTCAATAATTATGGAAGATGGAGCAAAGGGTAAAATCGAAGCCGTTGGAATGGCAGAGGGTACCAGAATTGAGGTAAAACACATCTTTGCAAATCAACCAGCAAGGCTCGCATTCCAAAGACGCCCAGCAACTGAAACTAGCAAGATTGTCGATGTTGTTGTTAGTCACGCCATATCTAATCCATCGGTTGCATTCAGGTTACTGAGTGATGACCGATGCATTCTCGAAGTACCTGCTGTCGATGAAATGGAAGATCGTCTATACGATATTCTAGGTAGTCAGGCTGGACGAATGATTGGACTAAAACATCCTCCTTCGGATGATGATGCCCCAGGAGAAGAGCGCTGGAACGGGTGGATTAGCACCCCAGATATTACCCGTGGAAAAGGCGATGATATCCATGTATTAATCAACGGCAGACCTGTCGCTTCTCAACCCTTTCTTCAAGCGATTAGAAGAGGATACAGAACAAGGCTAATGCAAGGTAGACATCCAGTTGCAGTCCTTCTATTAGAACTGCCTTCGAATGAAGTAGATGTCAATGTTCACCCTACAAAACGCGAGGTTAGATTACGCCATTCCTGGCGTGTTCTTGAGCGCCTTGAAAGAGCGATTGCTCATACATTGGAATCAACGCCAACCGAGCCAGAATCAAGTGGAGGCATTACCGGTATTACCTCATTAGCGCCAACACCACAAGAGAAGAGAAATGTTGAGCGCCCTGCATGGGCAAATACAGCCCAATTATCATTAGCGGGTGAAAAGGCAACTGAGGTTGAGAAAGTCGAAAAGGCACGACCTATTTCCAGTGCGGCCAGTACTCAGAAAACCATTACTTTGGAAGCACCAACTGCCCCTGCTCTATCCATTGGTGAAAGAGAATTGCATCGTCATGCGGGAGTAGATGCGGAGAGTCCACTTGAAGGAGGAGTTCTTGGTGCGATTATCAACGAATTACCAACGATGGAACCCCTTGCACAATTCGCTGATTCTTACATCCTTGTTCAAGCTGAAGAGGAATTGCTACTAGTGGACCAACACGCCCTGCATGAGCGAGTTAGATATGAGCGGCTGCGCCACGATGAAAGTCAATGGGAAGCACAATCGAGGATCTCTCCAATCACTCTCAATCTCGATGCGAGGCAACGTGCTCGATTAGAGGCTGCAACCGATGTATTCGAGGGGCTTGGGTTCATAATCAAAGAAATGTCTGGAGAATTCCAAATCAATAGTGCACCTGCATTATTATCTGGTGATGACCTAGAACCATTCATCCATGATTTATTGCATGATGTTGCTGAAGATGGAGCGCCATTGGAGACTATCGAACAAAGAAAGGACCACCTTGCATTCCTCAATTCTTGCCGTGGAGCGGTGAAGGCTAATGAAAAACTGACTCTTCCAGAGATGAGACGCTTACTCGACGATATGAGGCGCATTCCAAATCCTTGGGCCTGTGTTCATGGCAGGCCTACTGCAATGCGTATTCCCCTAAATGCTCTCGACTTGCACTTTGGTCGTCACGGCTGAACCATTACGACTGAAACATCGAGACCGCTTTCTTGCAACTGCCTAAGATAGGATGGCCAAGCAACCATATGGAGTCCTGCTCCATCGATTACTCCACCGGTTTTCGCTGCAAGTAATACCGCAGTCATCTGAAGGCGATGGTCTGAATGAGTTTCTACAATTCCCTTCGGGCGCCGAGGAACCTGCTGGCCATCAACTGCCAATCCATCTTCTCTAGCCTCGGCCTTCAAACCGAAGCACTCTAGCAATTCTACAGTTCTAAGAATACGATTACTCTCCTTCAATGAAGCGTGTGCTGCTCCAGTGATTGTTCCTCCTTCTTGCAATGCTAGTATCGCCGCTAGAGGACAAATCAAATCATTTGCATCGGTGAGATCTATCACCGCTCCACCTTCGAATAAGACCTCGTGTCCAATAGAATCCTCCACCTTTGGTCGGTTTGAGACTTCTAGACCCGCTAGCATTGCAAATGCCATCATTGATGCATCGGAAGGAATTTCCACATCAGGGCACTCAACTTTCCATGGCTGACCTGGTTCTATTGCACCTGTTAATTGGCATAAGTCCCAAGTCAAATCGCTATGACGACTCGATACTGGAGCACCTGTTGTCGTCAATTTGAAGCCATTTGTTCTAGGAGCCATTAGCAATAGTGCTGAATGAAATTGTGATGAATTTGAAACATCGATATTTACCTCTAGTGAAGAGAAAGGGCCTCTCAAAAGCACTGGTGCCTCTTCTGAACCATGACCTTTAGAAACTTCAATACCAAGTGATTCTATCAGATGTAAGGAACTCCTTGCTCGGAGGCTGTCGTCGCCATCAAGCATTATTGGGAAGTCGCAAGTGGCGGCTTGTGCCAATAAGAATCTCAAGGCGGTTCCACTATTAGCACAGTTGAGAACAGAATTTGGCCTTTGCAATATTCCACCTGATAAAACTCCGTCCTCAAATGGGATTCCCATTTGCGATAAGCAGCGAATCATCGATTGAGTATCGGTGCCTATTTCAGACATCTCGATTTTTGTAGGGTTGGAATCCATTGATGCAAGGACAAGCCACCGCATTGCATGACTCTTTGATGGGGGCAATACCATCGTGCCAACAAGAACTGAAGGCTCGATAATCAAGACCTCTTTTTTGTTGATACCGGTGGCCGGGCTCCACCTCTTTAGGGCCTTCATCATTAGGCCCAGAGCGTTGGTTCACATCAAGGGTTGCAAGCGAGATGTTCAAAGGATGTATCACTCTAGCACTCCTCATGGTGAGAGATCGTAGGCATCGGCCGCTACGAGATTTACGAATCTCACTCACAGATAGATGCAATATGCGTTGCACATATTGTATGCCAAGAGAGCATTTCTCTGGAGAGCATGCATTCCTTCCCAAATCCGAAATACTGAGTTACGAGGAATTGGCATTCATAGTTGATGCACTTGTCCCACTAGGATTGGAGAAGATCCGCCTGACCGGTGGAGAGCCATTATTGCGAAGAGATATCTTTGACTTCATTGCAATGCTCCCTAGTGAATTGGATATTGCAATGACAACAAATGGCCTACTGCTCGAAGATAATGCCATTGCACTAGTGGCTGCTGGACTCGATAGAGTTACTGTTTCTCTAGATGCCGTCGATATTGAAACATTCCAGGCTATGAGTGATACCAAGGCAAAGCCAGAGACTGTCCTGAAAGGAATTGAGGCTGCAAGACTAGCTGGATTGAAAGTCAAAGTGAACACCGTTGTTAGAGCAGGTTTCAACGAGCATTCGGTCAAGATGGTAGCCGACCGGTTCATTGGAAGTGATGTAATTGTCAGATTCATCGAATTCATGGACGTAGGTGAAACCAATAATTGGAACCTCGAAGAAGTAATCACTGGAGAACAGATGCGAAATATGTTCGATGAATTAACACCTCTACCACCAAATCATGTTGGAGAAGTTGCCAAACGTTATTTGCGCGCCGAACAAGAAATAGGCTTCATAGAGAGTATTTCCAAGCCCTTCTGTAGCGATTGTAGTCGTGCGAGAATCAGCGCTGATGGGGCTTTACACACATGTCTATTCTCGTCACAAGGTCATGACCTCAAATCTATGCTGAGAATGGATGCTACAAGCGATGATATCGCAGAAGCAGTTCGCACCATCTGGACTAGTAGAGATGATGCTTACTCGGAAATACGCGGAATTGTTGAGAAGGAAAAGGTCGAGATGTCCTTCATCGGCGGTTGATTAATTATCAACAGGAATCCTAACATCGACAAGCGTGGTTTGGTGCTCCAAATCGATAATCTGGAAATAGTGGTTACCATCATCGCAGCCAAGCGTTTCACAATTGATGACAAAGTAATCACCAGTAGATACCGCCCAACCTGCATCGCGGTCATGGAATGAAACATTAGCGCCCACTGTGCCATAGACATCTGGATCATTGACATTTCCGGAACCGACTAATTCTACACCTTCCGACCTATCGATTATTTTCCATTCCACTTTGCCAGGGTCTAGTTGTTGGTCTAGGTATGAGAATGTGATTACATCATAGCCATTTGACAGGGACCTAACGCTAACACTAGCGGTCGGTGCTTGCTTCTCCACATCGCCCAATGTAGAACTCATCATCACGAAGACCATACTGGAAAGCAATACGGTGATGGCTAACAGCAGTACGGTTGCGATGACCGGACTTACTGCATCATCGTCGCTCTGCATATACAGCCCTCGCACCGAGTCCACTTGAATCAACCGCTTATTACGGACTTAGAACAGCCATAATGTGCGCTCACAATTCATCGCCCGGCGAATTCCTCCGAATGGGCCAAGGATGCGCATCAAGACCTCGGTTAGCCAATCCCATCGGAAGAATAGGTATGCTAACTTCTTAGCACGTAAGGAATTCTTCAATGAACGGGAAAAACACGACCTCACCCTGTCCTCATATTCACTTAATGGACGACCAGTGTCATGGTTTGCGATAATGGCATCCGCAGCAAACTTTCCTGAAACCATTGCTTGACTAATCCCTCCTCCGTTTGAAGGCATGACCAAACCCGCAGCATCGCCGATGGCCAGGACATTGTCATCGACCATACAATCCACAGGTCCTGACATGGGGATCCAACCTCCTCCCCAAGACAATATTTCGAATCCTAACTCATCGCACATTCGTTGCAAATGGGGTTTGAGGTCTCCTTTGAGACTCCCTGCCCTAACTCCAAGGCCTACATTTGCTACCTTGCCTTTTGGAATAATCCATCCGTATCCATTTGGAGCTACACTACCCATGAATACATCAAATGTATCAGGGATGGGGCCCTGGACTTGAGCATATATGGTAGGAACTTGTTCCCTTGGTCTATAGCGCTTTGAGTCCTTATTCTTCAAGCGCATTACATGGGCGAGCGACCCTGTAGCATCAATGATGTAATCCGCACTGTATCGGCCCTTATCAGTTACCAAAAGTGAACTTCCATCTTTCTTTGATACTATATTCTTCAAGGCTTGTGACATTCTAATCTCAGCCCCAGCGGCTTGGGCGAGGTCAGCTAGATGTCCATCGAATTGTAGACGGTGGCATCCAAAAGCATCGAGATCGAATGAGTAATGCTTTCCCGATGGAAGGAATACTCGCATTTTGTCTAATCTATGGAGCCTTAGGTGGTCGGGGAAGTCGAATAAGTCCTTGAGCCATTCTTCATTCTCCAAACCATCGAATGTAGAGACTACTTCACCCCAATTTGGAATGCATTCACCACACTGGGCAGGATTACCAATAATTTCTCTGCGTTCTAAGACCAAGCAATCAATTCCATTCTCAGCCAAACGCTTTGCAGCCGAACTACCGCCAGGACCTGCTCCCACGATGATGACTTGCCGGTGTTCGACCTCTTTGGCCATTCTCACACCTCAGGAATGTCGGTTGGCGACATTATTCAACAAATATCTAAGCAATTGCTTTGATTTAGAGTCCGGAAATTCATCGAGAATATTTGCAGCGCGCTCAAGATGATTATTGACGAGTATTTCGGTGTAGGAGATGCTATCTGCACGATTGAGGAGATAGATTAGTTCATCGAATAGCGAATCATCAAAATCTGAAATGATTTCACCCAAGCGGCGTCTTTCATCTCCATGAAGTAGAGTCAATGCATGAATCAATGGTAAGGTCATCTTTCCTTCATGGACATCGGCTCCACGCGGCTTTCCCATTCTCTTATCTCCGATAATGTCGAGAATATCATCGACCAATTGGAATGCTATTCCAAGTTCCATCCCGAACCTAGCCAGATTAGTTGCTTGTTCATCAGTCGACCCTGCAATCAACGCTGCACCTTCGCACATCGCAGAAAAAGGCCCTGCAGTTTTTCCTTCGACTATCTCAAAATAATCTTCAGGCGAGGTTGACAGGTCAAGAACATGATCGAGTTGGCTGAATTCCGCACTTGCTATTCTCGCACAGCAATTAGTCACAATTTCCACCAACTTCCCTCCATATTGACCTCCAAGTCCAAAGCCTTGAACGAATAACCAATCACCAGCAATGATTCCTTTTGCAGTACCTGCTTGTTGATGGATGGTTGGGCTACCTCTTCGTGTTGCCGCCTCATCATTAATGTCATCATGAACCAAAGTCGCTGTATGGACCATCTCAAATGCGATTGCGAGAGGTAATACTTCATCGAAGTCGACTCCTCCTGTTAATTCGTAAACTAGGAGACCCATCAATGGCCTCAAACGCTTTCCTCCAGCGAGAAGTATCTCTCCGGCTCTTGTTGCGACTTCGCCATGAATAGCCGACTGCTCATCGATTAGAGTTTTTAGTTCAGAGTTGATGGACATACGCATAGCCTCGAGAAGTTCCGATGCTTCACCTTCCTCCATCGAGTCTCCTACAGGGGTGTCCTTCTTAACGGGTGGCGGGAGCCCCTCGTCTGTGGGCCTGTGGTCCGCCGAGGTGAGAGCGATAGACGAGGAGGACCGATTTGAGATTCTCGTTTGCCCAGAGGATGGTTCTGGCGCTCATTCTCAAACTATGAAATTGGTTGAAAACCCTAATACAGGTCTTAACCTCATTGCAAAAGAAGTTCCACATTACGAGACCGCTGTCGAACTTCTCGATGATGGGAAGTGTGACATGATTGCAGTTTCGGGCCACTGGTGGTATGCAAATCACAATCGCAACCTAAGAGCAGACATTGTCCTTGCACGGCGTGAACCAACCAAAGTTCTAGTCTGTGAAGATAAGACGGAGTATATCCCAAAAAAGGGAATAATAGTCGTTGACAGCGAATTGCTTCGACGTCAAATGTTGAGGTCACGACCGGATTTAGAAATCATCTTAGTTTACGATATGGAAGATGCTCCTACTGAGTGTATTGAGAGAGCAACCTGGCTGGAAGATAAGCGCCTCGATGGTGAAATTGATGGATATGTGGTCAAGCGTTCTGTCCATTCCGCTCTACCATTTCGCTCACGGCGCCATACCCTCGGAATACAGCGAGACAATCCTGAACGTTTCCGATTTGTCCCTCAGCCCCTAGAGGGATTTACTCTCTTCCTAACAAGGCCTGATTTCCCAGTAAAAAAATTCAGCCAGGTTATCGATGCAGGGGCTGCACTTTCTCTTAGAATGGAAATGATGATTCTTGACCACGTCGATTCTGAAATGCATGATCGGCTGGGCCTAATGGTTGAACAACGCAAGGTTGCTACTGTCCTCAAAGAAGCTCGTCGAGCAGGAGAAGACCTCTCACTCAAAGGAATTGTCACCGATAAAGGAGTGGTAAGACATGGTAATACTCGAATTGATGTAGTGATGGAAACCCTAAACTCCGAAGGTACTGTTACCGCAAGTGTTGAGAAAGTATTCCCACCAGAGGAAAGCCATAGTGCCATTCTCAACCTTCTACATGATTGGAATTCATTGCTATCGGTTATGACCGATACGCCTCAAGAGGAAACTCGTGGTAGAATCAAGGAACTGATGGATGCATATGTCGACAAAATGGTTGGACATGGTGCAATGGACCCTGACAAAATCGGCGACCCAATGATGGAACTATAATCAATCATCATTTGATTGAGGTTTTTTCCCAATCAATTCGCTGATCTTATTACGACTACGTTCAAGACTCTCTTCATCACGCTCATCGCCTGCCAAAAGCAAATCATAGCCTCCATTATCGAGTTCTCTTCGGATTTCAACCATCTCAACTGGGGGATTAGGGTCGACTGAATCAGATACGACCTCATCGATTTCCCTCGCTGCAGCTTCCCATGAACCTGATAATTTTAGTATATCTTTTGTCATTCTTTCAATGATATCTACTGCATTAGGTGGGCGTGCAAGGGATTTCTGTATCCTTGATACCGCATCAAAATGTAATTGCCGTAATTCTCCTAGGCGTGTTGCTACATCGATAATGCTCAAACGCATCGCCTCACGATCTCCGTTCTTTGTTAATCGACGTCGGGCTTTCTCAAGTTCACGCTTAACTTCGGTAGAGCCAGCGATTATGGCATCCTGAATTAAGGCGACTTCAACTAGCATTCCATGAACTTCGTTCACTCTTTCGCGCACTTCTTCATCCAAACGAACTTCTTGGCGGCGCAAATCTCCTCTTATGATATCTAAAAGGCCACCCACGAGGGTATTCGCCTGCTTGAATGACGATTTTACGGCTCTTTCATAACGTCCCAACACTACCCCTCTGTTTGCTGTTATTCCCCCAACGGTTTGAAGGTGTTGGCGGCATAATGTTTCAGGCCCCGTAGGGGCCTTGGAAAATAGCGAGGGGGTCGCATAACCCGGCTTGAGAGCATCTTTGGCAAGGTCATACTCAAATACGGTGTTTGACGCAAGTGCGCGCTGAGGTTAGTGAATGAATGATGCACAGGCCCTTCTCTCTGAACTCCATCAGGCCCGTTTGGACCGCTTAAAGGAGATCTGCGCTGAGCACGGATTATCCAGATCTGGTTCCGTTGAAGTTCTC
Organism: Candidatus Poseidoniaceae archaeon; assembly: GCA_030747785.1. Taxonomy (GTDB): domain Archaea; phylum Thermoplasmatota; class Poseidoniia; order Poseidoniales; family Poseidoniaceae; genus MGIIa-K1. The sequence goes on from JASLKC010000059.1 coordinate 22,218, forward strand.
AGAGCACGATTAATCGCTGACATAGTTTTATCTCACTGGGATCTCAGTGATGAAGGCCAAGCCAAGTTGCTAAATGCAGACCTAGGTGGCATTCTAGCAGTATTCGGAATCAAGAAGTCTGGTTCGATTAGAGAAAGAAAACAAAGACTCTGGCTTCACCTAAACCATGATGCTAAGCAACTCGTACCAGAGAAGCTCGATAGTGCATCGAGGGATGAACTTCACGAATTGTGTGTCAAACTAGATTTACCCCGAAGCGGAGCAAAACAAGCGCTACTCCTACGAGTTGCAGGCGTTCTCACCTCACAGGGCGGTTCTTGGGGCTCAATCAAGAAGAGTCTACGTAGACCTAGAGGTGCTCCAAAGGCTATCGAAATTCCATTCCCTAGCGATGAAGAGGTAGAGATTGTGCCAACAACCGAACCTGTCGTAGAAACTGAAATCATCATTCCCGAAGAAGTAATCGTCGAACAAGAAACGAATGAAGTCGAAATCATTGAACACACTCCTGCTGAATTTGTTGAAGAGGCTCCTACTGAATTGACTGAAGCACTAATGGAAATTGAAAACCGGGTTGCCGAAGTTGATTCACTTTGTAGGGATTTCCTCGTTGTAGGTGATGTATCGGATTCCGATGATGTTTCAGCCTTCGTTGGAAGTTTGGTAGAGCATGGCCTTCCAGTTGTCGATGCGCCATCCCGTTCATTCGTCCGTCAGAGATTGATGAACCTCGACCGTCTAGCAAAGGAAGAACGTGATGCAATGCACGCAGGCCCTGGTTCTTGGAGAGAAAAGGAAGCATTGAGGCGTTTCGAAGATGCACGTTCAGCACTCAGGGATTCACTTCCAGAAATTATCGTTGGCAATGCCGGTGATATGGTCAAAGCAAGGATGGCTTTCGAAGAAACGGCAAGAACTGCTGGCCTCGACTTGAGACTTCCAAGTATTTCTGGCCGCTTACATGCATTATTTGATTTACAAATTTCACTTGATGAAGAAATTGCCGCAACTGACCCTCGCACTGCACGGCGTACGCGAGTCATCCGAATTCTGCAACATGGAGCAGTGCACCTTCCTCCATCAGCGAGAAGAACCCTCGATCGCCTCGAAAGAAATATTGGTGGATTCGAACAATTAGTTGAAGCAATCCTCGAAAAATCTGAGGGAGGCTACCAAGAATCACAGCAAGCATTGGTTATTCGTTTCCTTGAAAAGAAGGGTTACGAAGTAAACAATGCCGAATTGCGCCCACGCGTAGTTGCTGCCGCTGGAGTGATTGGTGCGGAGTTAGGCCATATCTCTCCTGCAGACGTTCCACGAATTGCCCCAGGGATACATGTTTCCGATACTGAAGTTGATTCCATTATTGCTGACCTCAAGAGATTAGCAAATCACTTCAAAGCAGACCAGGAAGAGGTAATTGAGGTAGATGAAGACATTGAGTTGGCAGAATCCGTAGCAGATGCTGCTGATAGAGTAGCTGCTGCCCGAAGTAGCATAGATGGTGTCGATGACCTACTTGCTCGACTAAGGATTTCTCGCTGATTCAACGACTTGCATAGAATCCTTGCACGACCTTGGTCACAGTCTCAATATCGCGGATATCACGTCGAAGTAGGTCTGCTAGAATTTGCTCACGCTGCTTGATATGTTGCTCGAATTGCGCAGGAGTGATTCCTGCTGCTTTGCAAATGGTCTCACGCAACTTCGATGGAATTCCAGTTTCCTCTATTTGATCTGTTGCCGCATTGTACTTCCATACTGCATTAAGACGGGGTTTATCGCCTTCCATACCAGCAATTTCTGCAACCTCAGTAATCTTTCTGGCGGTTTTACCATTGACGTGAAGTCGAGCTTGAATGATAATCAGATCAAGTCCTGTTAGCATAATTGGCGGTACATTCATCGGTGGATTGATCATTCTAGTAATGGTCTCCATTGCAGTATTTGCGTGGAGTGAACCAAACGAGCCATCGTGACCAGTATTCATTGCAGTGAGAAGAGTCGCTGCTTCTGCAGAACGTACTTCTCCCACAATGATTCTGTCAGGGCGCATTCTGAGGCTGGATTTCAAACAATCATCCATACTGACCTCCGGGGTGCCATCTGGCCTCTCACGGCGAGTCTCCATTCGCAACCAGTGGTCGTGATATACCTGTAATTCAGCAGTGTCTTCTACTGTGAGTAAGCGCTTGTGCCAAGGGATATACATTCCAAGGCAATTGAGTGTAGTGGTCTTTCCAGAACCTGTTCCACCAGCGATTACGAAATTCGCAGGCCTACTATCTATGCCCTCAATCCAAACCCACATCATTGCTGCAAGTCTGAGATTTACAGTTCCGAACTTGATTAAGTCAATCATTGTCATCGGATCTTCACGGAATTTCCTAATCGTCAAGGTTGGGCCGTCTGGAGAAACCGGAGGTATTGTCCCATTTACACGGGAACCATCTGGAAGTCGTCCATCAAAAATTGGGACCAAACCAGGCCCGTCTCCTAGAGGGACCGAAGTGAATGCAGCAATGTTTTGGGCGATTTCAATGCCCTCTGAATCATCAATCCAAACATTGGTTCTACACATACCATGGTCTCTGTGAGCTACTTTTACGCACTGCGCACCACCATTGTACATTACCTCCTCAAGATTGTCGTCTTCAAGCAGTACGGCAAGATTACCATACGGATTAGGGTCTACTCCACCATCGACGTGATACATCGGTGCAGGGTGTGTCGCTTCGGTATAGATGGTCACTCGACCATATTGATCTAAGATATTTTCACTCATTTTTTAGCCTCCAATAAACAAGACACCAACGTGGTAGAGAGTCATAGATGCAGCCATCCACACCGGCGCCCACCACAAGGCATCACGCATACGTCCAAGCATGCGACCACTGACTGCCATGGCAATCAGACTTCCAATTCCGAAGAATAGGGTGAATGAAGTATTGAAATCATCAAGTTGGAAACCTGACGCGGCAGGAGCGAATAAAGCAACGATAAATGCAATTAGTAATGGTAAGCCTACTGCTACGAACATCATTATCAGAATGCCTCGTCCCAATAGGTCCTTTTCTCTACGATTCATCAGATCATTAAGACGCTCATAATCAATAGAAAGCGATGATAGAATGCTTTGAAGTGGTGCATCTTGCTCTACTGCAGTTGACATCAAATGCATAACTCTCTGTACTTGGGGTGAACGAGTTTTTGTTGCAAAGTTAGAAAGTGCTGAATCAAATGAAGAGGCATGACTTTCACGTAGAGTTTCATGCAATAGTTTCCCAAGTGTTCCCTGATTGCGGTCCGCTTCACTCATCATAGCCTGTTGTAGACCAAGTCCAGCACCCATTGAATCGCTTAACGCCTCAAGCATTGCAGGAAGGTCATTTTCTATAGAACGTCTGCGCTTTCTTTCAATCATTGGAGGTATTCCCCCCATCGCCATTGCAACGCCGATAGTGAACATCAAGAGAATCAGAGGCTCATGTCGGAACATTTCAAGTATACTGTATAACATGATTTCACCTCACAATCCTGGATCCTTTGTGTGGGCTTTCAAGCCAGTTAATGCCATTCCAGCTAATGTCAGAATTAATCCACCGTTCACAATGGACATTATCATTCCCTGGTCCATTGTACCAAAGATTTCCTCTGCGCCTTCCATTAGTTGCGGGGCAATTCCTAGAATAGACAGAATGATTGGACCAATCATGCCTATTGAAAGTAGAGTTTCGGGTACACCGCCAAGTTCTTCGATGTAATCCTTGACTTTGTTAGTCCTCTCCTCTTCCATCCTCTCACCCTGGCGTCGCAAGGTTTCGATAATGTCAGTGTTCTGAGTTACATTGTTTAGCATGGTATTGATTACTCTGCGATAACCATCGCTTTCGCTCTTTGAAATTAATGAGCGTAATTCAGACTCAAGAGGGCGACCTTTGTTGATATTTTCCATCACGTTGCTGAAATCACTTGATATGACTCCATAACCACCTTGGGCAATACTAAAAATCGCTGCTTCAAGTCCCACTCCTGAACCCAACAAGACATCTAATGTCCTGATGACATATAGGATCTCACGGGACTCATCAAGCGATCTCATTCAATCGACCTCATCGGATGTCCTCTATGAATTCGAAGACGAATTGCTTCTGCGCACCATCATATTCCATTTTGCTGAATACAGTCTTTACATCCCTCTCTTCAAATGGATCGTGGATGTATGGTTGACCTGATCTGAACATTGATAGAACCTTCTTGTATTCGTCAATTCCCATCTCACCTTTCACGGTATAAATCGCCGACTCAGCACCTTCATCAATAAGATCGTCACCTTCGCCACCATGTAGCACTGTTCTAGTGACTCTTCTCGAAATACTTACGCTAATGTCAACATCTGGAATCCTCAACCAATCGGTACTCGCAGTTCCACTTGCTGGTCGAATAAAAAAATCGCTTGCTCCCATGGCTCTCACCCTGTGTCCTTACGAGGACGCGAATGGGCCTTGAACCTGTTGGAGATGCTTTGTTCAAACAGTGCGCTTGAACCAACCGAATCTGGGTTCGTGTACACTGCCTTCATCTGATAATTCATCTAGAGCGCCCTCAGCGGCATCTCTATCGATTCCGCGTGCGGTTGCATTGGACAGAATATTATTGAAATCAACGCCTTCCCCCTTATCCAGTCTATCGATTAAGCCCAAAATCGTCTCTTTTAGATCTGGTGCATCATCACTCGTTTGAACTTCTGCCTCTGCTTCCACATCAAGAGTTTTCACGGCTTTAGGTGCTACAGGTACCGAAGAAACGGCCCTATCTTCGGCAATATCAAGTGCTTGAAGGATATTGAGCCGGTATGATTCGATATCGATTTCACCATAATGGGCATTAGCGAGTAGTAATCCATTGCAAAGATGTTTAGGAATTCCTCCACTAAGATAAGACTCTTCAGTGGAATCAAGAGGTTGTGATTTGGAATGTGCATCCATTCTCTCAAGCATACCTCCACACGCTTCTACCAGCCATTCGCGATAGGAACCACGAGAGATTTCTGCTGCTTCTTCAGGCCTTAGGCTCGTGTAAATAGAACCCTCGTCTGACTGGAAGTATCGCCCTTTTGCAACCATTATCAGCATGATTGTCTCCCCTTGTTCTGCACGAGCAGATAATTGTACAATCAACTCCTTCATAGACTCTGAAGCATAATCTCCTACGGAGAAATAATGCAGACCTGAGGGGTCTCTAAGTTGGCCTTGCCAAAGCGTAGAGCCATTCGAAGTCTCTCTTGGTTCAATTCTCTCGAGAAGTCCTGCAACTAGAAGTCGGTTCACTTTCGCTCCTAATTTGGTGATTACGAATAACGGATCAAATTCACCTGAACCCTGCTCATGTAAGGTTGAATCTCCAAATTCAGAAGCGAGCATTGGCCAAGCAGGTTGTCGTCGTGCACGTCTTGTTGCTTGCATCATGCCACCCCCCATAGTGTTCTGAGTTCAGTCGCAATGAGGCCAGCGTCGACTTCGATGACTTCAGCTTCGTCGCAGAGTAACATTGCACCCTGATCATCGACGATTGTACGACCGCTTGCATTCATCTTGCGTCCGAGGAATTGCTCACGTAATCCTTGTACGAAAACCATCTGACCATCATCCCTAATCATATTCTGAATCTGTTTCTGGTCCTTACCCAATAGTGAAAGGACGCCCTCCTTGTTGATGATTAGAGAAATCGTTGCACCACTATCATCGAGAACTAAACGCATTCTAACATCGCTTTCTCCATCCTGTGCACCATGTGTAGCGCATTCTCCGTCGCGAAGAACTCTTCTACATTCGCTACAACGAGTAATGATTCCACAATCCTCACGAACTGAAACTACTGTACCTGTAGTGGAAATTCCAACACGACTTGGACCGCCTACCAAATCCGGTAGCGAAACCTCGACTGTATTGTCTACGAGGTCTATGTCCTCTCCCCATGGTGCTGCTGCAAGAATCTCAATTTGCTCCTCACCATCGATTGTAATATCGGGAATTCCCTGCCATGCTCTTACTCTTACTGAACTGAGTCGGATTACAATTGGAAGCGAGTCGAGGTCAAAGGGAGGTTCAGACCAAATCGAGCAACGACAACGACCTGTTGGGTCAGCCACATCTCCGGACCATACATGCTTTTCTTCACCTTCTGAGCCTTTGAATGTACGTTTAATCATCTTCTGAACTTCTACGATGATGTCCACGTCTCTCGAACCATCTCTCAAGTCCTCGATCTTTGAAACCGCCTGGGCACTTAGCTCATCTGAGGAAGCAAAATTTGTATCATGGAATATTTCAACTCGAGTAGATGAACCAATGTTGATTTCGGGGGTATCTCTGAATGTGCGGACCTGCGCATTTTCTATTTTTATCAATGACCCTACTTCATGTTCGAATGGTTCCCATGATAGGAAACCAATCGCACCGGTATCGTCTGCTATTCTGCCTCTCACTACATCGATTGTACCGCTTCCATCTCTGCGATTGATTACATCATTACGGCTAGCGAGCAAGCGCCCAACTACAGTGATTTGACCATCGTTCTTGATGAGATTGATATCAGTCGGTTCCCCTGGAGTGAAAACAGTACGTGTACCCTTTTCGAGGATTACAACTCTCGTCGATTGATTGATGTTTAGGCTCATTCGACCTTGGTATTCGTTAACCGATGCGCCTTCGATTCGGACTATCGCTCCCGGAGCGAGATTAGGGCTATTACCCCAATCTTTGTACTCCCAGCGAGTTCGATTACCTGAAGTGGAACGAGGTTGATCTTCAAGAAGACCATATGGAACAACCTTTTCTTCACCTCTAACCATAGTGGTTCTAGGATTATGTGTCGCAATCTCAACTTCGATTTCGACATTTTTGTCATCGGCGCTCAGTTCGGATAATTTCTCAACTTTCTTTACTGGAGGAGCACTGCGTTGGCTACTACCTCCTGTAGATTTGGACTTGGTCTCAACGATTCCATGTTCTCCTTGAAATCGGCGAAGAACCGAACGAAGTGCATCTGCAGGTGGTATCAAGAAATCCTTCTCGTAACGAACGAATGCATCAGTAACCTTGGCCGAATCAGCTCCCGGTACTTCTGCGAGAACCTGCTGGACATACGTCTCGTAATCCGAAGTCACCGAACCCACCTCGACCGGTCTCTATTTTCTGACCCGTCGTAGGACGGGAGTTCGGGATTGCGTGCTGGCTGGTTGAGTATGTACACTACCTTATCCTCCGTAGACCTAACGGTGGATGGCGAGGGCTATTGAAGAATTCGGATGGAATCATTCACTCCTTGCGAGTGAGTGCGTGCTTCAAGCCGGATTTACTCGAAGTCCGTCCATCAGTAAGACATCGGGTACATGCATCGAGCCAGAGGAATATGACCCTTGCTTCGCCCTTTGATTTCCAAGGATTACCCTTCCATTCAGAGCCTTTGCCATATTACCAGAGAACCCTGCTTGCGATAGAGCGCCTACTACCTGGCCTCCTTCGACACGAAGTATCGTCGAAGTGGTTACAGAGAAGTCTCCGCTGGTTGGATTAGCCGTATGTGCGCCCATTACTGAATGGATAACATAGCCCTCACCCATCTCTTCGATTAGGCCATCACGAGACATCACCCTATCACTGGAGGACAAAATCATGTCACCACAACCGCATCCCGGTGGAGAGGTATGACCTCCCCTTGATGCTGAGCCTGTTGAAGCAGCGGAATCGATTCTTCCTTCTGCGACTTGCTGTGCAGCATCACGGGTGGACCAAATTTGATCAAGAAGGCGTCCTGAGTCAACCAATGTTCTTGTTGTAGTTGGAACCCCTTCACCATCGCGAGAACCAGAGGAAGTTCCTCCTTCCATTCTTCGGTCATCAACTAGACTGAGATGTGGAGCCAATACCTGTTGTCCAAGCATTCCAGCCCACAAGGATTCTCCACGAACCATCCTTTCACCCTTTACAGCGGTAGGGACTACCATGGAAAACAAAGGAGCAAATCCATCACTTGTCATTAGTACCGGGCAATCCTCTGTTTCGCCCCCTGGTACTTTGTCACGGGTTACTTGTGACCAATGAATCGCTTTATCGACTGAGGATAATGGGTCTTCAAGCAACTTGCGTGATGAATCACCCTCGTAGGAAGAGGTTAGTTGGTCATCTTCATCTATGGAGATATGAACACCAATTCCATGGGAACTGAAGATTCCTCCATCCTCGATACCATTGCTGGTTAGAATCGCTCCCGCTGTTGCCCCCACGCCGATTCCTCCACCTACAGCTACGGCACGTGAATCCAACTCAGTAACTCGAGCAAGTACTTGGTCACCTTGATTCAATAAATCCTCTGGGCCTATGTCGAGAATCCTTTTGTCAAGCATTCCTCCAACCGACTTTGATTCTTCTGAAGCGGGTAATTCAAAACCCGGTATTGATGGAGATCTTCGAGCGATTCCTATTGCTTCTGAAATAGCTCTTGCTGCACCTCTCGGATCGACTAAGTGAGCGTAACCATAGCGCCCATCCTCGACTACACGCAGGCCGAATCCGCCATCGCCACCACCGGATGCCATTGAGATTCGTCCTGCCTCAAAATCCAATGAATGGCCATATCCTTGGTTTGCAAATACCTCCCAACTGGATATACCTGCAGCCTCGCAAGCCGCTCCGATTGAAGCGCATGACTCAAGGAGCCTTTCCACGGCATCGTCTGGAATCAAAATCATCCCACCAAAGCTTCACGTATTCTCATCAATGGACCGCCGTCACCAACAGGGACAGTCTGTCCCTTCCCGCAGAAGCCCGGTGCCGCTAGTCTCGAATCCTTGGTCAGGCCATCTACATCTTTGAGAATCTGCAATGTCATTCCACTGACACTTACATCCTTCACCGGTCGCGTAATCGAGCCGTTTTCTATTAGCCATGCTTCTTGGGCAGCGAATTGGAAAGAACCTCGGCCGGTGTCAACCTGACCGCCACGGCTACCGCAGGCGTAAATGCCATGCTCAATATCCTCAATCAATTCATCGAGGTCGTTATGAGTTCCACCCTTGATTACCGTATTTGACATCCTAACCAACGGGTGATGTAGCCCATCTTGGGCTCTTGCCCCACCATTTGGATCAAGAGAAAATTTGTGAGCAGTCTCCCGATGATTGAGGTACTCGGTTAGTACACCATTCACTATCAGTCTCTTTTCACGAGTGTCAACGCCCTCATCATCAATCGGGTAGCAGCCATAGCCGCCACGCATTGTGGGGTCATCGACTACAGTGACCATGTCCGAGCCTATTTTCTGCCCCAATTTACCCTCGAGACAAGAATCTCCGGCCTGAACTAAATCAGCCTCGCATGGATGTCCAAGTGCTTCGTGAATGTATACTCCAGTTAGGTCCCGGTCTGCGACTAGAGGCATCTTTCCAGAAGGGGCACGTTCTGCGGATAGAAGCCTGATTGCAGAGAGTCGTGCTTCACGTCCCATTGCGCCTAAATCAGCCTTCTCAATTACCTCAAGACCGCCTTCACCGCCATTTCTCATCCGGTAGGATACGACATCAGAACCCTCACGTGCAGTAACCATGCCGTTGATCAGGGAACGCTGAAATGACCACACGCGGTCCATTCCTTCACTGGTTAGAAGTTCTGTTTGGATGTGTTCATCCAACCAGCCGGTTGATGTTGCAACTATTCTTTCGTCGTCTTTAGCCTCAGCATCAATTGCAGTCATCATCTCGATTCGTGTGTCTAAATCAGTATCTCTGACATCTTTTACACTACGCCAATGCATCTCATCTTGTATGATTGGCACCTCGGCTAATGCGATTGCATCTGAAGATGATGAATGGCGTGCTGCGACAGCACGAGCAAGACGTGTGGTCGATTCGATTTGATCGGAAATGGAACTGATATCACTCGTAGAATGCACTCCCCAAGCACCATCAGCCAAGACTCGAAGTGTTACACCTATCTCTTGGCCAGGAATTGCCCTTTCCAATTTGCCATCCTTGAGCGAGGCAGAATTTGTAGTCTCGCTAACCAATCGAATCTCTGCATAGGTTGCACCAAGACTCGTAGCAAGGTCTAGGGAACGGGTAATTCGGTCTACATCCAGTAGCCTTCCAGTGGATTCCATGACGTTACCTGCAGGATTCGTACTAACCACCATGAAGCACCCCTCAGAAGCGGGGCTCCTTGAATCCTGTGCTTAGTTAGCGCATATCTGCAAGATGGATGTGGCCTATGGCCACATCCTCTCCTTCGCCCTCAGTTATTCCTAAGCGGAGCATGTCTGCCAATTCTGGCGATGGTCTCTCACCGGTTAGTTCGAAACTCATCGCATCTGCATGAGAAGAAAAATTTGAATCTTCATCTCCTCCGAGGTGTACCATCCATGCAGCATCGTCACCGTCAACAAGACCTGCTCTACGGAATGCTTCTGAAATATGATGAGTACCTGATAACAAGCGAAGAAATTCTCCATCTAATGAATTTGATTTCATAATACCACGCTCTTGATTACGGAGTAGTACCTCATATGCGACCCAGCATTGTACATCGCTAACCAAAGCTTTGCCCGACAATAAGACCCATTCTGGACCTTCTCTAATCTTGAGCCAATGGCCGATGATATCCTTTGAATGTTCCATCGGGCTCGAAAATGAGACCCGGCGGCAAGGGAAATTAGGTGCTGCCATCAGATGGACGAGAGGTCCATCCCTCTTCAATCATCACGCTCGCCAGGGAGAGGGATATCGTCACTTCTCTGCCGCACAACAGTTTCTTGCCCGGCTAGTTTGCGTACTTCTTCCATCATACGCTCCACCATTACCGGGCCCCAACCCCGTAATGATTTGATAGCATCTAAGTCCTTATTTGTCAAGCGCAATAGGTCCGTAGGAGTACGTATTCCTCTCTTTGCAAGAGTTCGCGCACGGGTGCGCCCAATGTTTCGAACTTGGACCAATTGCAACAAATCTTCCTTACATCCTGCTCTAACTCTTCTTCGAGTGAGGTCGATTAGCCGCATCAATTCAGCAACCTGTGGTTGATGCTCTTCGGCAAATACATCATCCTTGAGTAGGATCTCTCTGGCCGCTAATAGCAGCCAAGTCATTAGGTCAATTCTGGAATGAACATCTCCTGGACTCACTCCTATTTCCTTCTCAATGATACGCAGCCCCTCTTCCTCATACCACATTTCAGCACACCAAGCACTCTTGACCAAACCTAATGCACGCTCTTCTAGGGGAGATTCGATTAGAAGGTCGTCTTCTACTAATGCCGCCTTATGACGAAGCATGCTATTCATTTCCAACTCACTTGCCTTTGCCCAAAATGGCAAGAAATCGGGAGTGGCGGCAACCAAATGGCATAACCCGAAGTGAGTTACAGGTAGATCTTGTCGCACCAGACGCCTCACGCAACGACGTAATCCATCGATTATCACATCTGCAGATAATGGGTCAACATAGAGTTGAGCTACTCTTTCGCCCATTGCCGTGGCCTCGTAGACATTTGTGTCAGCCTCCATTCCAGCAATACTGATAGTGCGAGAAGGTAATGTGGATGCTGGAGCAAAACCGAATGACACCTCCATAGGTTCTAGTTTTGACTGAGGTTCTGAAAGGCTTACTCCGCCAGCATTCTTTGCTGCATCCACCCACTCCGGAGAATTATCATCCCAATGATCTCCCGCAATGTCTGGGTCGTGAATCTTTCTTCGAATGAAACGCTTCTCTACTAACCACTTGAGCATCTTGTCAATATTGTCCTGAAGGAATTGATTTGGTTGAGTATGACCAAGATAAGTATTCGAAAAGAAATCGCCAATATCTCCTCGTACGGTCAATCCTCCAGTAGCGATTGATGAAAGAAGATGTACACGCATTGCTGGCTCTGCTGCTAACTTCGAAGTGATGTCTTCTATAGGCCCATGCACGTACCTATCAGCCACCTCATCTGCTACTTCACGAGGGTCACCTCCCTTACATGCTAACCATGCCTCACCCTTCGTATCATAACGTGGTCTCCCAGCCCTTCCGAGCATTTGCCTTACCTCCATCACTGGAAGGAAGCGGCTCATCCCATCTTCGTACCGTTTGAGGTCTCTAACCAATACTCTACGGGCGGGAAGATTAACCCCCGCTGCAAGAGTAGGTGTAGCACATAGACAGAATAGTGACTTATCCTTGAATGCCTCTTCGATTAAGGAGCGTTGCTGATGGCGCAGACCAGCATGATGGAATGCAACTCCACCCAATACCGATTCAACCAATGCATCGCCTACATTCGAATTAGAACCCCTTGCCAATCTTTCTGATAATTTACGTAGAGGTAGTAGTCTTTCAGGGTCGTTCTTTTGCAGATGCTTTTGCATTCTTTGCCCCAACTTTCGGGCTTCTGATTGTGCAGATCTTCTTGTTCCAACAAATACCAGAAGTTGTCCTCCTTCCGACCAAGAATCGGCCAACACAGACCAAGCAACATGGCTCTTTGGACCACTGAGAGTCCGAGGGGGATTCAATGCACTGCCATCGGTTATCATTTCGGACTTCTGAAGGGCGCGTGGTTCCAAATCAAGTTCTGCAAGAGTCGAATATTCAAGACTCACC